>JAFGQP010000101.1 GCA_016935635.1 Sedimentisphaerales bacterium | reverse complement strand
TGGGCGTTGGGCAGAGCGATGCTGCTTGAGCGGCGATTGAAACGCAGCCGTCGGCCGCTGCCGGTGGAATTGATGGTTGAGCAGATCGAGACGCTGGCGCGGCTGTGGGATTATCCGGGGGGCTTTAAGGTCTGGCTGATGGATGGGATTGGTCAGCCGTTTGTGTGGGGGCTGTGGCGTGGGGCGATTTATCTGCCGACGCGATTTCAGAGTATCCAGACCGACCGGCAGAAGGCGATTGTGATTCACGAGATGGCGCATGTGGTTCGGCTGGATGCGTTTGTCAACCTGCTGCAGATTTTGATTCAGGGGGTATTCTGGTTTCATCCGCTGGTGTGGCTGGCCAACCGGGTCATCCGGCAGGAACGGGAAAAATGCTGCGATGAGATTGCCGTGGCGCGGCTGGGGACGGCACCGCGGGAGTACGGCAGCGCGATTGTGGATACGCTGCTGCAGGAGGTTCAGACAACGCTGGCCATTCCGACACTGGCGGTGGCGGGGCCGGTGAAGAATATCGAGGACCGTGTCAAGACCATTATGCAGCCGGGCAGGCGGTTTTTACGGCGGCCATCGATGGCCGCGATATTGATAATCGGATTGCTGGCGGCGGTGATTGTGCCGACGACGATTGCGCTGACGCATAAGGTGACGCCGCCGGATTATGTGCTCAGCGGGACGGTGGCGGATGCTCAAAGCGGCCAGCCGATTGCCGGGGCGATTGTGCTGGATGATGGTTATGGGCCGCAGCCGTATCAGAAGGGGATTACCGATGATGCGGGGAAATTTGAATATAAAAGCTGGAATGAGGAACATAATATCACTGCCAGGGCGGATGGGTATAACTCACAGTCGATGGTGTTTACGACGGCACCATTTGATAATTCCAGGGCGCTGCATTTCAAACTTTCCAAAGCCGCCCCGGGAGAAAAGGTTGATCTTGTCCCTGCGGAATTTGACCTGCAGATCGATTCCCAGCGCGGTGTATGTTTTCCGGTGGTCACGATAACCAATGAGGGCAAGGCAGCTCTGCCGAAAATGAAGCTGCGGTTTTATCGCGGCAGTCCTGACCAGAATCGGGATGAGGTTGGCAATGAGCATCGCGGCTGGCATGAGGCCGGGCCGATTGAGCCGGGCAAAACATGGAACGAAAGGACTGATGGTTTTCATCTGGACGATGGTGTCTATGAATTTGCCGTAGTCCTGGATTATGACCATGCGATTGCCGAGACGGATGAAACCAATAATGCCATGAGTTTGCAGGTTAAGGTGGTCAATGGGCAGGTGGTGGAAAAATTGGCGGCATCGTCTATACGCAAGCAACTGTTAACTGAAGCTCGAGTACCCAGTTCTCAATTACCGAATGGCATCATCGAGACGGTACTGCTGCCGGAGTATCTGGAGTCGCATACAGTGCTGTCGTTGAAGACGGGACAGTTGATGCCCCAGCAGCAGGCGGATGATTCAAAAGAGCCATATCTGTTGTATGCCTATACGTTTCCACCGGGACAGAGTCCTTCACAATATACAGTCAATACGATTCCGGAACGTTATATTGGCGTGGAAGCCGGGGGGATGAACACGGGCGGATTTGGATGGGCGCCGGAAAGTGCCGGCTTACAACGCCTCTGGTCGATTGACAGAATAGAAGCTCTGCCGGATTGCCCGCAGCGGGCCAGAATCACGATTGGGGATGTGACGACCAATGGGACGTTTATTGGTTTGCCGCTTACAGAGCCTGAGAGGGAAAAGCAATGGCCTTTCATCACAGCCTTTAAAGGGGATGATGGGACATCCGGGGTGTTTGAGATTACGAAGATAGAGAATCGAAAAATATGTGTTCGCTTCAAAGCGTTGATTCCATCTGAAACAGCGATTCGTCTGGAGCGTAAGGAATTGCTGCAGAAGATGCTGGATACGGAGGAGAAGAAGTTTCAAAGTGGGATTTCCGGGCCTGTGGAGGTTCTTGAGGCAAAATTGAATTTGCTGGCAGTGAAAAAGGAACTGGCTAAGAGCTCACAGGAGCGGATTACTGTGTTGCAGCAAATTGCGGCGCTGCGTCAGGAGGCGGAAAACATAACAAAGCTGATGTTTGAATCCGGACGGGCCACGGAAGCCGAGCTGAATCAGGCCAAACTCGAGCGTCTGAAAGCGGAGGAAGAACTTGCGGCGGCAGGGTTGCCGGAAGAAGCTCATGGTGCGACGCAAAAGCGTATTCTACGATTTCCTGATGCTGAGACAAGAAATGTCTTATTCTATGTTGAGCCTGAAAAGGAGGACTCTTTGGACTGGTGGTGGCCGAATCCGATCACGAAGAACACTTTTTCGGTTCCGGCCAGAGGAGAGGCTGCTGTCGATGCTGATAAAACCATTGGGCTTATCCTCCACAGCAGCGAAGAGGACGACCCCCTGTCAGCCCTTGAAGGTCTTGCCCCGGATGACCTGCATACACTGATCATTCATGGCAAATCAGGTCGCAGTGACCGTCAGACGATTTTGGATACAAATGTGGCCTCCTGCATCCGGCTGGAACAGCTACATTGTTTGATTCTGAATGGTGCGATTGTCAGCAAGCAAGCAATTAAAAAATTGACTGGTATGAAGTCCATTGAAAGGCTTTCTATTCTTTCATCGCAGCTGGATGATGAAGATGTTGGGCAGATTTCTCAAATGAAGGGTTTGAAGGGGCTGCGCGTTTACGGCGATGTTGGCAATAAAGGTTTTGAGTTCATCTCGACGATGGAGAATCTGGAAGAGTTGTTTACCGGCGGCAAATATGTCGGCGATGAGAGTATTCGGTATATTTCAACGATGAAGAATCTAAAAACACTGACTCTTGCAAAAGCACAGTGTACTGAAAAGGGTTTCCAGTATCTGAGTGCACTGAATTCGCTGGAAACGTTGAAGCTGCTGGGTTTTGAGATTGGTCCAGAAGGTGCTGGATATCTGGCAAAGATTAAAAATCTGAAATCTCTGGCAATTAACAGAGCGATCTCAGATCAGGCAATGGAACAACTCAAAACCATGAATTGGCTGACGCAGTTAACTCTCCAACTCGGTTTACAGCATTCCGGCAACAAACTGACGGATGCGGGTCTTGTGAGCCTGAACGAGATGAAAAGTCTTGAATTTGTGTCGATATACTATGGTCGTTTCACCGACGACGGATTAAAACAGCTCTCGGGTTTGACGAACTTAAAGCGGCTGGAGATGCCGAACACGACCCTGTCCGAGGAGGCATACCAGTATTTGCAAAAGGTGCTGCCAGACCTGGAAAGAATGGAGTTCCGGAACTTTGGCAGTATGCAGGATAAAATAGAAGAGGTGAAAAATCTGAAATAATCGAAGTGATTTTCAACGAAAAGGACCGGTACACGGCGCCGAGCGGCGGGGTGCACCAGTCCTTTTTCTGGGAAGGGGGTTTCGGAGGGGAGGTTAATCCCATTTTACTTTTTCGGATTCCGAGAGCAGCTTTTTGACGCGTTCGTCAACCGCGGCATCCTTGTTGTTTTTGAGTTTGTCCAGTTCGCCTTCACGGTTTTTGACTTCTTTCTGCAATTCTTCCAGTCGTCTCCGCATGTCGTCGTACTGCATCTGCATTTTGGCCATAATCAGGTCAAAGCGGCGTGAAATGAGAGGGCTGAGTTCGGCGACCAGTTTTTCTTTGTCCTGGCCTCTGGCTCTGCGAATCTGTTTCAGTAATTCGTCGGTAAGCCGCTGATTTTCCATATCTTCTTTCAGGATTGCGGCCAGTTTGGGATTGGTGCGTTCGGCCTCGATGATGGGACCATAACGACGCATCAGTTCAGCCATTTTGCCGATGTATTCCTCGGGTTTTTTCTCCCGGAGATTTTTGATTTCCACGGCCTGGATGGGATAATTCTTCTCCAGCCATGCGATGAAGTCGTTATGCATCCGTTCGATGCGGTCCTTCCAGGGGGTGCCGTATCCGGGCTGACCGCCGGGCTGACCAAACGGCTGTGGTCCCTGACCGGTGCCGGGCTGACCGAATGACTGGGGGCCCTGTCCGCGGCCGCCCATTTGTTCCGGCGGGGCACCTTCGGGACGTCTGTCTCTGTCTCTGCCGCCGCGTTCAAATTGCTGACGCATCTGACGGAAACGAGTGATAAATTCCGCGCGGATCTGTTTGCGGAACTCGTCGGGATTTTCTTTGCGCAATTTGTCGAACTGTTCGGCTTTGGCCGGGTCCTGGATACGGATTTGCTCAAGGAACTGATCGATGCGCTCATCGGGCAGCTGCGGCTCAGGCCGGGCCAGTTCTTCGGCCCAGAATTCATCCATTGCGACGGCTGCCTTGTCGGCATCTTTTGCGGTCTCAGCTTGTTTCTGTGCGTCGTCGGGCTTTTCCGTGTCGGCAAAAGAGACCAGGCACAACAGGCCGCTGAGCGACAGGCACATTAAAATCAGGGTTATTTTACGATTCATTCGGATTATCCTTTCCAGAAATCGGTACTGCTGGCAATGACTTCAAGACTTTCAATTTCGGTGGACAAATTGCTGTCGTCTTCAAACCATTTGAGGGTTTTGCCCTGGATGGATTCGACCTGTCCGGCGACGGCTTCAATTTTCGTCATTAAGGTATTGACTGGATCGTTGTCCGAGGTGGCACTGTCTTCCCAGATATGAGCGGTGGAGGCGATAAGGTCGGTTGGGACGGCAGGTTTCTGGCTGCTGAACATGACCCAGCCGACGGTGGCCAAGAGCAGGACAGCGGCGGCCGACAGATAGAAGCGTATCGTGGCGGCGGGGCGGACGGTTCGGACCGGAACGGCCAGACGCCGGCTGACTCGCTGCTTGAGGGCATCAAGGGACTGGTCGGAGAGCCTGGGGGCGGGCATGGCAGCCAGCATCTCCTGGGTTTCCTGAATCTCCTCGGCCATTCGGGCCGCTTCCTGACTGTCCATAAACTGCTCAATCAGGGCTTTTAGTTCGTTTTTGTTTTCTTTCATAAGACATCTCCGACCTGCATGAGTTCCCGGAGTTTTTTCATGCCCCGGTGGATCTTGCATAACGTCGTTCCAATGGGTTCGTTTCGCCTATCGGCGAGTTCCTTAAAGCTTAAATCGGCATAAAACCGCAGCATAATCAGTTCAGCAATGTCGGGCTCCAGACGCCCGAGGGCCTGCTGCAGGCGGATTTCCATGTCGTTTTCCTTCTCGGGGGCGGTTTCGACCTGCACGGTTTTGGCTTTTTCGTTCAGCATTTTTCGCTGGCGGTACTGGCTTCGCAGATGATCCTTGAATAAATTGCCTGCAATGGTGAAAAGCCAGCTATCGAAGGAATTGCCTTGCCATGAACCGATTTTTTCGACTAATTTGACAAAGAGCTCGCTATTTAAGTCCTCGGCAGTATCGCGAGAGCCGCTGAGGCGGTAAAAGAAACCAAAGCAGCGATTGGCGTACAGATCAATGAGCTCGTTAAAAGCCTCCGACTGTCCCGCTTTGCACTTTTCAATCAGGTTGTTTAATTGCTCTGGATTCATCTGCCGTTTGTTTTCACTATTTCAGACGGTTGATATAAAGGAAATATTGCAACCAATTAAGAATTTATAAGCCCATATTAATGAAGGACTTATTGGTTTTTTGGTGGATTTTGATCGTCTGGAAATTCAAATCCATGGGGCTGGTCGGGGAGGTCTTCGTTCTCATCATATTTCCAGCTATCTGTCTCTTCTATGTCGTCAATCTCTCTTTTGATGTATTTGAAGATTTTGTCCTGGAGCGGGGCCATGCGGCTCTGGAAGGCGTTCATGCGGGCGAAGGCCTGGAGAAGCAGGTCGGTTTTCAGGAGCTGCCATTTAGCGATACATTCCATCTCTTTTATGTTATTAAAGGGGTCGCACAGGAAAATCCGGCGGCCATCCGGTTCCTGCCGGTAAAATTCGCAATCTTTACACTGGATCATAAGGGTCTCCAATCGGAAATTTTCTAAAGGGGGTCTTGCAATTTCCATAACATTCTATATACTAATCACCCAAAACTGTTTTGGCAAAATGTTTATGAATTAAGAATTTTTGGAGATTCTGATGGCTAAATCGAGACGCAGACGCAAAATAGGCAGCAAAAAGAGGAAAGCTCGCTGGAAGACCCGGCATAAAATCACCGGCTAAGGCGTAGTTTAATCGTGCCTGCGTTTTTGTTACCAGAGAAGCGGGCGTAGCATGCATAGAAAGTGCAGAAGTTTGTCTTTTCGGGGATATTTCTGCACTTCTTCCATTTTTTTGATACTATGGAACATTATGATGTCAGGTTTCTTCCGGATGGTCGTACCGTGCGGATACACGCGGGGGCGACATTGTTTGAGGCGGCAGGGCAGGCCGACATCATTTTGGTCAGTCCCTGCGGGGGGCGCGGCACCTGCAAGAAATGCCGGGTGCGGCTTGAACCTTCGGGACAGGAAGTTTTGGCCTGCCAGTATCGCATCCATGAGTCTGTAACGGTTACCATTCCTGCGGCCAGCCGGCTGTATCATCACCAGATACTTGAACAAGGGGCTGAAAAAGAAATCCAGATTTCGCCGATGTGGCGCAAGGTTTTTATTTCCACCCGATGCGGCAGCTTGGAACAGGTGCGCGACAATCTCATCAAGCAATATATTCCCATTGTGTCCCTGCCGGCGTTTGATTTTTGTGAGGCCGATTTTGGCAAAGGGTTGACGGCGGTGCTGCATTACAATCTCCCGCTCAAGGGGTGGGATATTGTCGCGGCGGAGCCGGGGGATACGGCCGGTCGATTGTATGGGGCGGCGGCGGATATCGGCACGACGACGGTGGTCTTGCGGCTGGCGGAATTGAAGACCGGAAAGATTCTGGCGACGGCGTCAGCGGCCAATCCGCAGCATCAATGGGGGGATGATGTCATCAGCCGGATTGAATTAGCATCGAATCCGGAGGGGCAGGCGGTTCTGCAGAAGGCGATTGCGGATTGTCTGGGGCAGCTCCTGCGACAGGCGGCGGCGATTGCCAATGTGGATGTGCGGATGGTGTATGAATGTACGGCGGTGGGCAATACGACGATGAATCACCTGCTGCTGAAATGGCCGGTCAGCCAGTTGGGACAGAGTCCCTATCTGCCGCACTGTGTGGAGGCGTGTACGGTGTCGGCGGTGGAGACCGGGCTGGCGATTCATCCAGCGGGGGTTCTCTTTACGCCGCAGAACATCGCCGGGTTTGTGGGGTCGGATACGCTGGCGGCGGCGGTGGCGTCCGACCTGGATACGGAGCATCAGACGACGCTATTGGTGGATATCGGCACCAACGGCGAACTGGTCTTGTGCCATCAGGACCGGCTTTATACGGCCAGTTGTGCGGCGGGGCCGGCGCTGGAGGGGGCGAGGATACTGCATGGCAGCCGGGCGATGGCGGGCGCGATTCAGCGGGTCGTGGTCAACAGCGACGATATTGATATTGACGTGATTGGGGGCAGACGGCCCCATTCGATTTGCGGCAGCGGGCTGATCGATGCGCTGGCGGTGCTGGTGGAGCTTGGGATTATTGATTCAACGGGGCGGTTTCTGGGCCGGGAGGATGTGGAGGGGGGAAGGCTTTCGACGAAACTGCGGGACCGCCTGATTGAGCATGAAGGGCAGCCGGCGTTTGTGTTTGCGGCGGAGTCGGGAAAGCCTGTGGTGGTTTTGACGCAGGGGGATATTCGGCAGCTCCAGTTGGCCAAGGCGGCGATTCGGGCGGGGATTCGAATGCTGGAAAAGACGGCGGGGATCACCGAGGACCAGATTGAAAAGGTTCTGCTGGCTGGCGCGTTCGGCAATTACATTCAGAAGTCCAGTGCGGTGACGATTGGGCTTTTGCCTTCGGTGCCGCTGGAGCGGATTCACTTTGTGGGCAATGCCGCCAGCCTGGGGGCGATGGAGATTCTCTTGGATCGCGGTGTGCGCGCCGGATGCGAGGCGCTGGCCCGGCGGATGGAGTATGTGGAGCTGGCCACGCGGGCGGAATTTCAGGATATTTATACTGATTGT
>JAFGQP010000100.1 GCA_016935635.1 Sedimentisphaerales bacterium | reverse complement strand
ATTTGTAAAAGCAAAACTATACCCAGAAAACGCAGAGAATGAAAGATAAATAATCACTGGGAAACCCCTTGTTTGTCCGTATCTTTTCTGCACAATCGAATTGTCATCTGTAGTTAAAGACACATTATATCGAATAATAAATGTGAATAAAAGGGCTTTTATTCTGCGATGGTTTTTAGTACAATTGTTTCTTCTTATAGGTACATAATGGCTTTGTATTATCGCCATTTAGAGAAACAGGAATGACCAGCATCGGAGGTAAGTCCATTGAGTCATTTATTGAGTGGAAATCAGGCCATCGCCCGCGGCGCTTATGAAGCGGGAGTTACCGTGGCCACAGGGTATCCGGGAACCCCTTCAACGGAAATTCTCGAAAATACCGTACAGTACAAATCGGATATTTATTGTGAGTGGTCACCCAATGAGAAGGTTGCATTTGAAGTCGCCGCCGCAGCGTCTTGTGCAGGGGCAAGAACCATTGTCACGATGAAACACGTCGGCCTCAACGTGGCCGCCGACCCGCTAATGACCCTCAGCTATCTGGGTGTCGAAGGCGGCATGGTGATTGTCGTAGCTGATGATCCGGGGATGCACTCGTCTCAGAACGAACAGGACACCCGCAATTACGCCAAGTTCGCCAAGATTCCCGTTCTGGAACCGGCCGACAGTCAGGAAGCGCTGGATTTTGTGAAACTCGGGATTGAACTTTCTGAACAATACAAGACCCCGGTGATTCTGCGAACCACCACGCGGGTCAGTCACTCGCGCAGCATCGTCACGTTCAGCGAGCGACAAACCAATCCACGGACCATCGGACTGAAAAAAAATCCATCGCGCTTTGTACCTGTGCCGCTGTGGGCCAGAGAAATGCGCAAGACCGTCGAAAAACGCATCCACGACCTGCAGGCTGCTGCGGTCCAGTCAAAAGCCAACCGTATCGAATGGCGTGACAAATCACTGGGCATCATCACGCACAGCGTCGTCTATCAATATGTCCGCGAGGTCTGGCCGGAAGCCTCTGTGCTGAAGCTGGGCTTTGCATATCCCTATCCGGATGAGCTGTTCAAACAGTTCGCCGCCGGCGTCAAAGAGCTTTTAATTGTCGAAGAACTGGACGACTTCCTTGAAGAACACATCAAGGCCCTCGGTATTGCCTGCAAGGGACACGATGTGATTCCCAATATCGGCGAGCTGTCCATCACCACACTGGAGACCTGCCGGGCCAAAATGGAAGGCCGGACACTTGCTGCCATCCCGGAACCAAAATATGCCAAAGACCTGCCGGCCCGCCCGCCGGTGCTGTGTCCGGGCTGCCCGCATCGCGGCATCTTCTACGCCCTCGGCAAACACGATGTCATCGTCACCGGCGACATCGGCTGCTATAGCCTCGGTACCTTCAAGCCGCTCAATCGGCTGGATATTATTTTGTGCATGGGCGGCGGCATCTCGATGGCCCAGGGACTGGACAAGGCCGGCGAGAAACGCAAAGTCGTCGGTATGGTCGGCGATTCAACCTTCTTCCATTCCGGCATCACCGGCCTGCTGGATATTGCCTACAACCGAGGCTCGTCCACGCTGATTGTAGTGGATAACCGCACCACGGCCATGACCGGCCACCAGGACAATCCCGGCACCGGCAGAACCCTGATGGGTGAACCGACCGTGGAAGCCTCCATCGAAGAAATCGCAAGGGCCTGCGGCATCAAGCGGGTCTTTACTGTCAATCCCTACCAGGTTAAAGCAACGCAGGAAGTTCTGTCGCGGGAACTGGATTCCCCTGAGCCGTCACTGATTGTCTCCCGTGCGGCCTGTCCGCTGTGGGAAGGCAAACGAGTCGGCGGGATACGGACTATTATCGCCGACAAATGCAAGGCCTGCAAAGCCTGTCTGAAGCTGGGATGCCCCGCAATTGATGGTGCCGGCAAAAAACCCGTCATCAACAAACATCTCTGTTACGGGTGTGGTCTGTGCCAGCAGGCATGTCCGTTTGATGCGATTGTCAATCTTTCCGAGGAGAAAAAATAGCGATGAGCTCACAGATCGTCAGTGTTGTATTGGCCGGCGTCGGCGGGCAGGGTATCCTGCTGGCCAGCGAAATTATCGCCCAGGCGGCGATGAATGCCGGCTTTGATGTCAAAACCAACGAAGTGCACGGCATGGCTCAGCGAGGCGGTTCGGTTATCGGGCAGATTCGCTACGGCAAAGAAGTCTACAGTCCCATCGTCGCCAAGGGAACCGCCCAGGTGCTTTGTTCACTGGAACAATCCGAAGCGCTGCGTTATGCCGATTATCTGGCACCGGGCGCCCTGGCCGTCGTCAATGCCCAGCAGATTATTCCGGTGACCGTATCCATGGGAGCCGCCCAATATCCGGATAACGTTGAACAAAAACTCCGTGACCAATACGGCCGGCTGATTTATTTCGATGCATCCAAAAAAGCGGTGGAACTGGGCAACATCCGCACGGCCAACGTCGTGCTGCTCGGGGCGCTTTCGACCGGTCTGGATTTACCGCTGGAGGCCTGGCATAAAGCCATCGAATCCTGTGTCAAATCGCAATATGTCGAGTTGAATCTTAAGGCATTTGAGGAAGGGAGAAAGATGGTATGAGCGGGCTTTTTTTTCAGCCGGAACTCGAAACCGCATCCATAGATCAGCTTCGGGCGATGCAGTCCGAACGGCTGAAAACGATTGCCAGACATGTCTATACCCGGAATCCAGTCATTCGGGCCGCATTCGAGGCCCGCGGCATCGGCCCGGGCGATATCCGCAGCGTTGAAGACATCGTCAAGCTGCCGTTGATGAATAAAGAATCTTTTCGCATGCATTATCCGCTGGGGATGTGCTGCGCTGAGCCGAATGCACTGGCCGAGATGCACATGTCCAGCGGTTCCACGGGCACGCCGGTCGTCATGCCCTATACCCTTGACGACCTGGCACAATGGGGAGAATGCATGGCCCGCTGTTATCGCATGGCCGGGGCCAGAGCCGGCGATCCAACGCAAATTACACCGTCGTTCGGGCTCTTTAACGGCGGCTTCGGGATGTATCACGGCGCCCGGGCCGCGGGGCTGTTCATCATACCCGCAGGTGCGGGCAATACCGCCCGCCAGATTCGTCTGGCTAAGGATTTTGACACACGCGTCCTGACCGGCGTTGTCAGCTACGGCATCCGGATTATGGAAGTTCTGGATGAGATGAAAGAACGCCTGCCCAAACTCGAAATCGGCATCTTTGGTGCCGAGGTTTTTTCCGACTCGCTCAAGACCAAGATGCGAAGCGGGCTGGGGATTGACGTTTTTGACATCTACGGCATGACCGAAACCGGCGGCGTCGGCACACTGGGCATGGATTGCACCGCTCACGACGGCATTCATGTATGGGAAGACCATTACATCATCGAGATCCTCCAGCCGAAAACCGAAATCCCTGTCGCCGACGGACAAGAAGGCGAGCTGGTCATCACGTCGCTGACTCGACAGGCCCTGCCAGTCATTCGATTCCGCACCGGCGACCTGACCAGTGTCAGAAGCCGTCAGCGATGCGGGTGCGGTCGAACCCATATCCGTTTGAATCCGATTACCGGGCGGGTGGATGACATGCTCATTATCAAAGGCGTCAACTTCTTCCCCAAACAGGTCGAACAGGCCCTGATGCTGATACCCGGTGTCGGGTCCAATTACCAGATTATCATTGAAGACAAAGACGGCGTTCAGGATGTGGTCATCAACGTCGAAGCCGCATCCACCGTCACCGGCTATATGGTCGAAAAAGTGCTGAAAGAGGCGCTGGGCTTCAGCCCACAGGGCGATGTCTATCCCATTGGCACCCTGCCGCGTCAGGAAGGCAAGGCCAAACGCGTTTTCTATAAGGACGAAGACGGCACTATCCGTTAATACCCCCGATGGGTATGATTGTTTCGCCGCGGCCGCAGGCTACTTTTGTGCCGCGTATATTCAACGGCTAACGTTACCCTACGCAGCCGCGGTGATAAAAATATTGCTGGAAGCTGGCGGCTGATAGCTCTTTAGCCGCGATAAAGCGGCCATTTTCAAGTAAAGATCAGGATATATCCACAGGAACCATATATTAACCTTAAAGGAGGCACGAACATGAAGAAACAATGGATCGTTTTGACACTGGTTGTCGCGTTGACACTGCTGTATGTCGGCTGCAAAAAATCTCAGCCGCAATCGGAAAACGCAGCCCCAGCCGACTCTGCAAAAACTCAATCCTCCGATGTGATCAAACTAACCTACGCCAATTTCCCGCCGGCTCCGACATTCCCCTGCGTTCAGATGGAACGCTGGAAAACCGAAGTCGAAAAACGTACCAATGGGAAAGTTGCCGTCCAGACCTTTCCGGGCGGTTCGCTGCTGGATGCCAAGGAAATGATGGACGGCGTCATCAGCGGTCAGGCTGATATCGGCTGTTTGTGCATGGCCTATCAGCCCGGACGCTTCATGGTGACCAATGCCGCCGCCCTGCCTCTGGGGATTCCCAGCGCCAAAGTCGGCAGCCAGGCCCTCTGGGACCTGTACAGTAAATATCAGCCCAAAGAATTTGCCGAAGTCAAAGTCCTGACCATGTTCACCACCGCCCCGGCTAATATCATGTCCAAAAAGCCTGTCCGCACCCTGGCTGATATCAAGGGAATGGACCTGCGTGCCAGCGGAGAAGCGGCCCAGATACTCAAGGCCTGGGGCGCCAACCAGGTGGGCATGCCGATGTCATCCGCCCCCGAAGCCCTGCAAAAAGGTGTTGTTCAGGGACTCTTCTCGTCGGTGGAAGTCATGAAGGATTTTAAGTTCGCCGAACTGTGCAAATATATCACGATGACTGAAACCAATATCTACCCGTTTGCGGTTGTAATGAATCAGAAAAAATGGGACGCCCTGCCCGAGGATGTGAAAAAAGTCTTTGAGGAACTGACCGTCGAACAGTGCCTCTGGACCGGCGAATACATGGACAATCATGTTCAGGAATCCATTAACTGGTCCAAAGCCGAACAAAAAGTTGAAGTCATAGAACTGTCTGCCGAAGAAAAGGCCACATGGAATGCCCTGCTGGAACCCAATGTGGATGAATGGATTAAACAGGCCAAAGCGGCAGGTCTTCCCGCTGAAGATATCGTTGACGACCTCAAGGCATCCATTGCAACCTTTTCGCAGAACTAATCGATGGCCGGCATGATACACTTTCTGACTCGACTGGAACTGATGCTGCAAAAACTCCTGATGGCTATCGCCGCTGTTTTTCTGGTGGCCATGATGCTGATGACTTGCACCGATATCGTGATGCGAAAGCTGCCCCAGTGCAAACCCCTGCCGGGGGTCTTTGAACTGATGGGACTGTTCGGCTCGCTGGTGGTCGCCTGTGCACTGGGTTATACCCAGGGCAAAAAAGACCACCTGGCGGTGGATATCCTGACTAATCTGTTCCCTCGGCGGATACAAAGGTTTTTGGATATTATCAATCGCCTGATGTGCATGGCCTTTTCGATTCTGGCCTGCTGGCAGGTCTGTAAAATCGCCAATACTCTCTGCAGGACCGGCGAAGTCACCGAAACCCTGCGTATGATTTACTATCCATTTACCTATGGCGTCGCTGCGGGATTTGCCCTGCTGGCATTTGTCTTTCTGGTGGAACTGCTCAAAGTGCTTACCCCCGGTCAGGAGCTGCAGCCATGACAGAAACCATGATAGGCATTATCGGCATCGTCACGCTGCTGCTGAGTCTTTTTCTGCTGGGATCTCCGGTCGGTTTTGCCATGGCCGTGGTCGGTTTTCTCGGTTATGCCGCCATCAGCAACTTTGACGCCGCCGCCCACATGACCGGACAGACCCTCTGGACCACATTTTCCATGTACGGTTTGACGGTCATCCCCTTGTTCACCCTGATGGGACAGATTGTCTTTTACTCCGGCGTCAACAAAAAACTTTACCACGCCGCCTATAACTGGGTAGGCCACATCCGCGGCGGACTGGCAATGGCAACCATTGCGGCTTGCTCGGCATTCGCTACCATCTGCGGCTCCAATACCGCCACCGCAGCTACGATGTCCACCGTCGCCCTGCCGGAGATGAAAAAGTTCGGCTATAATCCGAGGCTGTCTGCCGGTGCTGTCGCCAGCGGCTCAACACTCGGAGTCGTGATCCCCCCCAGTGTGGTCTTGATTATCATCGGGCTATCGACTGAACAATCCATCGAGAAACTCTTCTATGGCGGCATCGGTGCGGGTTTAATGCTAACGGTTCTTCTGATGGCCACCGTCATTGTGATATGCCTGGTATGTCCGACCTGGGGACCCACCGGCCCAAAGGCAAGCTGGAAAGACCGAATTATTTCTCTTGCGGGGGCATACGAAACCATCCTTTTATTTTTACTGGTTATTCTGGGCCTGTTTTTCGGGTATTTTACCGCCGCCGAGGCTGGTGCGGCGGGAGCTTTTCTGGCTATTGTGCTGGGGCTGATCCAGCGGAAGTTATCCTGGAAGAATTTTCTTAACGCCATCCGCGATACGCTCAAGGCTTCCTGCATGGTTATCACCATCGTTGCAGGCGCGATGATTTTCGGCAAATTCCTCACCAAGACCGGCATCCCTCATGCACTGGCCTCCGGTATCGGAGACTTGCCAATACCCAAAGTGATGATTTTGTTTATCATCTTTGCTCTTTATGTTCTCGGCGGAACAATTATGGATGCCCTGGCAATGCTATTAGTGACCCTGCCTATCTTTTACCCCCTGGTGGTGGATAAATTGGGTTATGATCCGCTGTGGTTTGGTGTAACTATCACTGTTATCACGACATTAGGAGCAATTACACCGCCGGTAGGAGCAACGACCTTTGTGGTGGCCGGGTCGGCCAAAGATATCCCGATGAATGATGTCTTTAAAGGAGTCAGCCTCTTCGTCCCAGCCTATATCCTATGCGTCATTGCCCTGCTGCTATTCCCCCAGATCATTACCTGGCTGCCGGGTTTGCTCAGGTAAAGCCCAACTACGGCAAAAAAGACTGGACAAATCCGTGATATCAGAGATAATATCCGGCCTGTACAGTCCCCGTAGCGCAATGGATAGCGCGTTGGCCTCCGAAGCCAAAGGTTACAGGTTCGACTCCTGTCGGGGACGT
>JAFGQP010000099.1 GCA_016935635.1 Sedimentisphaerales bacterium | reverse complement strand
GTAGTTTAGACGGAAATTCCAGCACCTTCCCTGTAAAATTCATTCCCTGTTGTTAAAATAGCAAAATGGACTCGGAAAGTCAATATAAAGGATAGGTTTATAAGAAGACAGGAGATGATTTATACAGCATGTAAAACTGCTTTGAACTATTTTATTGCTGCCGTAGGCCAGAAGACATAATCCCCGGTGGGATTTCCCCACTTATCATCATGGATTCCGCCGTTATCTTCAAAGTCCTTGCCGATACTGTATAAAATGAAGGAATCTTCGGTTTTCCTGTATATTAATGAATTACCACTATAAGGATCCAGAGGCAGCGAGCTCATATATCCCTCTGAAATCAGAGTTTGGAGATTTTCCGGGAAGCTATGACAGGTCTGTTTATAACAGAAAATTGCCAAAGTTGTTACGAAAGCGGATTCAAATGCTTTGTTTTCATAAAAGATGGAATGCATTTTAGACAGGTCGGGCAAGTATATATACATAATATTATTATTCAGCATTTCCTGTGTTGTATTATCTATCATGCCGCCGTCTTTATTTAATTGTGCCGGACTTTTTCTAAAGGTGTCGTCATAACTGGCAAAAAATCGATCTATGAGTTCTGTTGTTTCTTTTCGCTGGGAACGACCCCACGCTTCAATTTGCTCCTTTGTCAGGCCCGGCGCAAGAATTTGATATAATTTTTTCGGATCCTCCTTTATGCCCCTTAACAGGAGTCGGGGGACATGTCCATTGCCGTTCCCATCATCGGTAAATAGTCTTTGTATATTATCATAAATCGTTAATTTTTCGCAGGTCAAATCACAAGACGGACTCTCTTCCTGTAAAAGATGTTCAAATTGCAGCAGAAATCTGCGAAATTGTTCCTTGCTTATTTCTGTGTCATGAATCAGCAGGAATCCAACCTTACAGGCATTGCGTTTTATTCCCATCCCCCAGATCTGAGTGCTTAACGGCTTTGGGCCCTGCATCAAATGATTGCCGAATCGCCAGCAAGATAAAAGTTCGCCGAACGCTGCTTCCATGTCATTAATTTTCGCCAGCAATCGGGCATTCCAGCAAAGAGCTTTTGTTATGGCGCTTATTTTTGGGAACTCTTCATGAAACGTAATGTCCATCATTGTTGGTCCGACATAGGTCGGCCAGTAGAAGTTCTTTTGCGTCCCTTGCTTCAATTGTGTTATTGCCTCGGTGTTTTGTGTTATCCACAGAGAGACGTTTTTTTCCTGTTCCGCATCCAATTCGTTTGGATCAGTGCATTTTTTGATGATGCTTTCTATCTCCTGCGGTGGATAAATGAGTAACTCCCACGCTTTCTGGTAATAGGGCGCGGCATTTTCCTCTGCCGGCAAGGTGTTTCCTATCCTGTTTAACTCCTGGACATAATCAATGCTTTTCTTTACCCGGCTCAGCTCATACAGGTCTGGATAAGTTGCCAGGGCATAGAGTCCGTTCACAAGCATGTGTGTGATTATAATCGGGACAAGACTTCGTCGCTTATGCCGCCAGAATCCCCAAATTAAACCGTGAAAAAATACACTCCAAAATCCCATTACAGGTCTCATGTG
The DNA here is from genome assembly GCA_016935635.1 of Sedimentisphaerales bacterium. Taxonomy (GTDB): domain Bacteria; phylum Planctomycetota; class Phycisphaerae; order Sedimentisphaerales; family Anaerohalosphaeraceae; genus Anaeroglomus. The sequence goes on along the minus strand of JAFGQP010000099.1, from coordinate 26,683 downwards.
GCACAAAGCAAACAGGAAGGCTTGTAAAAACAAGGCTATTCGCTGCCCAAAGCATTTAGTAAATTGATCCTGTGTGTATCCCCGCCAGAATACTTCTTCATACACCGGATTAAGAAACGTTGTAATAAAGCCTGCACAGACAAAAAATCCAACGGTCAATTGAGAAATATCCTTAAATTGAAGAGGCGGAAGCTGAGGGATGCCCGTATATTTTGACAATGCGCCCATGGCTAAAAATACAAATAAAGACAGGCCTGTCAGTAAAACATACCATCGAATCTTTGTACGGGGTCGCCGAATCCAGGTATAATCAAAACATGCATACGCTGGGAATAGTTTTGCCGCGCAAAATGGCAATATGAGTATGACGATTTTCGTAATAAGCGGGGAAATGATAAAAACAAGGGTGTCGTTTATACTGACACCCTCATTGAAAAAACAAAACCTCTGAACCACAAGCATTCCCGCATGCAGTATCGAAATGCAGAACAAGATAAGCAGTGTGGCCAGTTTCTGTTTGCGTTCAGGGACGATTGACATAAGAGGATATCTTCTCTAAGGAGACAGTCGATGGGGTAACAAAGACAATAAAACCATCTGAAAAATCATATTGTTCCTGGCAATACGTCTTTTCCACAATCTTATTGTCCTCCTTATCCAATCTGATTTCCCCGAGAAGATATCCTGCTTGTTTTCTGGCTACCCTTTCTGCTGGATCTTAGCCCAAGTGTCTTTGAGGGTCAGGGTCCGGTTAAAGACCAGCTTGCCGTTCCGGCTGTCCGAGTCCGTGCAGAAATAGCCCATCCGTTCGAACTGCCAGCGGTCCAGAGCCCTGGTCTCTTTGACATGCGGCTCAACCTTGCAGCCGGTCAGGACCTGCAGCGAATCCGGGTTCAGATTGGTCGTAAAATGCTCGCCTTCAGGTGTATCTTCCGGATTTTCTTTGGTAAACAAATGGCTATAGAGCCGGATTTCCGCATCGAGGGCATTTGAATCGGCGACCCAGTGCAGGGTTGCCTTGACCTTGCGGCCATCCGGCGAATCGCCGCCGCGTGTAGCGGGGTCGTAGGTACAGTGCAATTCGACGATATTGCCCGCAGCGTCTTTGACGGCCTTTTCACATTTGATGAAATAGGCATACCGCAGGCGGACTTCCTTGCCCGGTGAGAGGCGGAAAAACTTGCTCGGCGGATTTTCCATGAAGTCGTCCTGCTCAATATAGAGTACCTTCGAGAAGGGCACCTTGCGGGTTCCCGCCGAGGGGTCTTCGGGATTGTTGACCGCGTCCATCCATTCCACCTGGTCGTCCGGATAGTTGGTGATAACGACCTTGAGCGGTTTCAGCACGGCCATTACGCGAGGCGAACTCTTATTGAGGTCTTCACGGATGCAGTGCTCCAGCAGGGCGACATCGACGGTGCTGTTGGTCTTGTTGACGCCGATAACCTTGGCAAAGGATCGAACGCCCGAGGGGCTGAAGCCGCGTCGCCGCATTCCGGAAATGGTGGGCATCCGCGGGTCATCCCAGCCGTTGACAAAGTTATCCTTGACCAGCTGCAGCAGCTTGCGTTTGCTCATGACGGTATAAGTCAGGTTCAGCCGGGCAAATTCAATCTGCTGGGGGTGATAGATGCCCAGTTGGTCGAGGAACCAGTCGTACAACGGCCGGTGGTTTTCGAATTCCAGCGTGCAAATCGAATGGGTGATGCCTTCGATGGAGTCTTCCAGCCCGTGCGACCAGTCGTAGGTCGGATAAATGCACCAGGCATCGCCGGTGCGGTGGTGGCTGGTGTGCATAATCCGGTACATGATCGGGTCACGCATATTCAGATTTGGATGAGCCATGTCGATTTTGGCTCGCAATGTCCGGGAGCCATCCGGAAATTCGCCTTTGCGCATCCGTTCGAACAGGTCCAGATTCTCCTGTACGCTGCGGTTGCGATAGGGGCTTTCCTTGCCGGGCTGGGTCAGGGTGCCGCGATGTTCGCGGACCTGGTCACCATTGAGGTCACAGACATAGGCTGCCCCTTTGCGAATCAAATCCAGTGCCCACTGATACATCTGCTCGAAGTAGCCGGAGGCGAAAAACAGCCGGTCCTGCCAATCCCAGCCGAGCCATTTGACATCGTAAACGATAGAATCAACATATTCCTGCTCTTCTTTGGAGGGATTAGTGTCATCAAACCGAAGATTGCATTTGCCGCCAAACTCGGCCGCGATGCCGAAATTCAGGCAAATGCTCTTGGCGTGGCCGATATGAAGATAGCCATTGGGTTCAGGTGGAAAACGGGTGTGGACCCGATTGTCCCATTTGCCGGTTTTATTGTCGTCGATAACGATCTGCCGGATGAAGTCGGTTCGCTCCGGCGTCCCGTTGTTTGTGTTCGTATTGTCTTGTTCTGCCATAATTTACCATCCATATCATCATATAAATAACAACGGGATGGCATATTACCATAAGCATTGCTTATTGTACAGCAGCAATTTGGTACTACTTGGTGTCATAGAATCCACATTCGTAGGCCGTATCATACATGGCGACAATATTTTCGGCGGGTACCCCGGCTTGAATATTATGGATATTATTGAAGATATAACCTCCGCCGGTCTTGAATATCTCCATATTTTTGCGGACTTCGTCGCGGATTGTGGCCGGGCTGGCAAATGGGAGAATATGCTGAGCGTCAATGCCGCCGCCCCAGAAGACCATTTTGTCGCCGAATTCTTTCTTTAACTCGGCCGGGTCCATCCCCTCGGCACTGGTCTGGACGGGATTCAGAATATCGACGCCGTTATCCAGCAATTCCGGGATATAGACCTTGCAGCCGCCGCAGGTATGGTACCAGATTTTGGCTTTGGTCAGCGATTTGATATGCTGGACCAGTGCTTTCTGGCGGGGCTTGACGACTTGTCGGTAAAAATCCGGCGCAAACAAGGGGCCGTACTGTCCGGCCAGGTCGTCGCCAATCATAATCACATCAATGATATCCCCGACTTCCTTCATATAGCCTGTGTAATAATCCATCCAGAACCGGCAGGTCTGATCAATCAGGGCCTCGCAGAAGGCCGGATTCTCAATCATATCGACAAACCATTGTTCCAGCCCCCGCATATACCAGCAGTATTCATAGACGACACCGCCGATGCCGGTGCTGATGGCATAGGGCGTTTCCTTTCGCAGCTTTAAGGCTTTCTCGCGTACACCGGCAAAGCGGGTCGGATCTCCGCCGTCTGGAAAGGGGTAGGTTTTGATATTTTCACGCGTTGCATGGGCCAGCGGGTGATGTGAGATATCCATATAAAGCTGCTGGTCGTCCGGCATTGACCAGACGACGCCGAATTCATCTTTCAGGTCGTGCCAGACGCGGCCATTGCGAGTATTTTTGACAATGCCGTCTTTGTAGCTGTCCGGCCCTTTGGTTGTGATATATCGGACATCCACATGGAATCGCTGCAAGACTGCTTCGCTGGGTTTGGCGAGCTGCTGCACTGGGTCCAGAATCACGATATCTTCTTTGAGACCCAGATATGCAATCAGCTCTTCGTAGGCTTTTTTATGGATGCCGGTCTGGAAGCCTCCAAGGTCAATCGGGACGCGGTCTGGAGTGCGATGGTTCAGGGCTTCTACGACGCGCTGGCGTGATGTCATGGTTTCTTTCATACAATACTCCGGTTCATGTCTTATGCTGTATTTTTATCTATGCTGATCCTGCTTGAAATTTTCCGTTTCGGCGTGGCTAAGTACATAAACATCAACCACGTGCTTCTTTTGCTCGCGGTAAAAAAATACCCGTTGGGTATGTCTAACGCTGCCAATCCAGCTTCAGGAGCGAAACGCCCTGACGCGGCAAATACATCGGAATGGTTACCTGGCCCTGCTTGACTTTAATCCATTCCGGCGAACTGAGCAATTGCAGTTGGCCGGCTTTTTCCAGAGTTTCAATCTGCTCGGCGGTAGGATTTTGCGGGCTGCCCATCTTTTTCCACACTTCATAGGAATTGCTGTGTTCCCTGTCGATGCGGTAATGATAGAGCAGCGCTTGTGCTGCCGGGATACCTTCGAGGGTCACTTCCACTGGACTTGCAGGAGCAGATCTGTCGTTGTCATGATAATTCCAGACCATCACAGCTACACTGTCTTTGTCTGCCGCAGCCAGTGCGTTAATGTCGGGCTTATCTCCGCGAACGCTTTTATCTCGAACCATCAGGTAATCGTATGCCAGATCGTCGCTGACTTCAATGCGGTCGCCCCGCATTAAGCCGTACATCCGGAAGACATTCAGCACCGGCTTATTGACGCCATTGGTGGACAAATCCCGATATCCATTAAACCACGGCTGGTCTTCAAATTCGAATGACCACGAAACCGCCCCGAGGAAATTGACGCCGAAATGGTCGGCCAGGGCGTATTTGCGGGCAAACGAAGCGGCCGTATAGCTGGAATACATGGTTCCATTGCGATAGGCATTTTCGGGGTAATCCTGCATGGAACAGGCGGCACAGCCCTCCGGGTCGGATTCCCCGATAATAATCGGCAGGGACTTAAAAGGCTCAAATGAAGCGACAATCTCGAATCCTTTGGAAATGTCGCGAAGCTGACGGCCCATATCCATTTGAACGGTGCCATCCACGACGCGAGGACTGCCCTTGGCGTGGAAGGCGATAAAATCCAGCGGGGCCCCGGTTTTACCTGTAACGGCGTTAGTCCCTTCGGCACAGTGCTTCAAAAATTGCCGCAGGAATTGTGATGATCTTTGCCCGCTTGGTCCGGTGGAATGCGGTCCGCCGATTCTGGCCGTCGGCAATGCCCGTTTGACCGCATCGGCGGTGTAATCATACAGTTTGCAGTATTCTTCGAGAGTTCCCTGCCAGTATCCAATATCCGGCTCGTTCCACGGTTCCCAGTACCAGCTTGCAACCTCTTCCTTGCCGTATCGCTGGACGGAATGTCTGACCCATTGATATACCAATTCCCCCCATTTGGTATAATCCTTTGGCGGATAAGCCCAGCCAGTGAAGATATCCTGATAGGGCGCACCCGGTTTCCAGTGGTGACGGTAGGGCTGTGGTTTTGATGACAGGGCTTCGGGCATAAAACCGATTTCGACCAGCGGTTTCATCCCCCGGCTCACCCATGTATCAAATATTTTATCGATAATCGTCCAGTCGTACACGGGATTGCCTTGCTCATCTTCGGTGTAGATGTTGGTGGAACCCCATTTCAAAGCCGCTGTTCCATCGCCGCTGCTCATCAGATTATGCGTACGGATATAGACCGGATAAGGGCTTAACGCAGCCAGTTCCGACAGCAGCTTCCGGCCGTCTTTCATGTAGGTATAGTTGGGTTCATCGTGTCCGAACCAGGCCCAGACAGGACGCATCGGCCCGATTTTTTTGTTCAGATTGACATGGATGCTGACCGGGTCGGTTTGCCCGGAACAAAACGGGGTGTATAGAGCAGGACATAACGTCATAAGCAGCAGGACTGAAATTTGATGAATCTGTTTATGTGCCATCTTAAACCTTTCCGGCCAATCGCCTTATGAACCGTTACAGTATCCAAAACCGGGGTCTGATACATTGCGTAAATATCATGTCTGAATCAGCTGTAATTATCAACGTATTTTTTTGAAATCGTCAAAGATAAAATTAGTCTTATATTGCACCTTTCTATTCATATTCTGTCAAGTGTTCTGAATTTTCACAAAAATCTTTAAATCACGAAAATTTATGTCTAATTTTTGTCCCTGCCAATATTATCTATACTAAGATAGACAGAAAGACCTGTATGAAAGGGATCAAGATGGCCTATACAAGTTGGTATCGGGTGATGACTGCTGCAATTGCTCTGTTTGTTGTCCTGTCCAGCCATTGCTTTGCGGAAACGACGAGTCTGGAGGCAGGATTTGCCCGGCCGGACAGCCGTTTTGGAATTCGCTGTTTCTGGTGGTGGCTTAACAGCAATGTGACTAAGCAGGCGATTACCCGCGACCTGGAGGAAATGAAGGCCAAAGGCTTCAGCGGTGCCCTGATATTCGACGCCGGCGGTGCCGAGCAGCAGGGCAATCAGCAGGTCCCCGAAGGCCCGATGTATATGTCCGATGCGTGGCGGGAACTGTTCAAGCATGCCGTCCGGGAGGCCGACCGGCTCGAGCTGGAGTTAAGCCTGAGCATCCAGAGCGGCTGGAATCTCGGCGGTCCGGTGATTACGCCGGATTATGCGGCCAAGATGCTGACCTGGTCGGAACAGACTATTGCTGGTCCGCAAAAGGTTGATCAGAAGCTTGCCGAACCGAAAAAACGCAGCAATTATTATCGTGATATCGCGATTCTTGCCTATCCCGTGAGAAAAGCTGCCACTCGGGGAAAAGTCCAAATCCATTCCAGTTCCGCTCAGTCGGAATACCCCGCCTCGCTGGCAGTCGATGGAAATATCGAGACATTCTGGGTTTCGGAGGGAACATCAGCCGGGCAGGGGCCTTCGGCTCAGAAGCCGAAATGGCTTGAAGTCCGCTTCGCCGAACCGACGACCCTTTCCGGCATTACGATTCAGGGGCGTCCTGGATATGGTCCCAAAGCATGTCAATTACAGGCCTCTTCCGATGGCGTGGTGTTCAGTTCGCTTCGCTCCATGACGCTGGTTGATGGGAAGAAAACATCGAAACCATTTGCCCCTTCAGCCTGTACCCAGTTTCGCCTGTTGATTACAGATGCCTATGATCCCCGTTCATCGCAGTCCCCTCGCAATGTCCAGATTGCTGAAATCAGTTTTGTCGGCAAAGACAACCAGCCTGTTCCGATCTCAGAGCTTTCGCAATCCCGACCTCTTCGTGATTTGGCTTTGAAAGCGATGTTTCAGGAGTTGGGCATGTCGGCCCCGGATTGCCGTTTTCTGCTGGAAGAGGAAGCCGTCGAATCCGAGCCGGATGTGGTGGCCAGTCAGATTCTCGATTTGACCGATAAAATGGATTCACAGGGAAATCTTCACTGGGATTGTCCTGCGGGCGACTGGGTGGTCCTGCGGTTTGGTTATACTGTCAATGGCGCCGAGGTGTCCACCTATAGCGGCCAGTGGAAGGGACTGGTGATTGATTATATGGATCCGGAGGCTTTGCGTTTTTATTGGCATGCGGCCGTTGAACCGCTTTTAAACGACATCAAGCCATTGGCCGGAAAGACACTCAAGTACCTGCATACCGATAGTTGGGAATGCGGCGGTTCTAATTGGACGCCGAATTTTCGCCGGCAATTTCAGACTTATCGCGGGTATGATTTACTGCCGTATCTGCCGGTAATTGCCGGAAAGATTGTTAACAGCAGGGACTTGAGTAACCGCTTCCTGGCCGATTTCCGCAAGACATTGGGCGATTGCGTGGCGGACCATTATCAGCTTTTTGCGGAGTTGTCCCATGAGTATAACATCGGCATTCATCCTGAATCCGGCGGTCCTCACGCCGGGCCGTTCGATGCGATCAAATGTCTCGGACGCAATGATATGATGATGGGGGAATTCTGGGCGCCGTCACCGCATCGGCCCAGGCCGGAGCAACGGTTTTTTGTCAAGCAATCTTCCTCGGCCGCACATGTTTATGGTAAAAAATTAGTGGGTGCCGAATCCTTTACGACCATCGGCCCGCACTGGGACGATGTCCTGTGGAAAGCCCAGAAGCCAAGCTTTGACCATGAAATTTGTTCAGGTCTGAATCTGGCCTTTGTCCACACGTTTACCTGTTCGCCCCAATCCATGGGCTTTCCCGGCCAGGAATATTTTGCGGGAACCCATTTTAATCCGCAGGCGACCTGGTGGAATGAAGCCGAGGGCATTATCAGCTATATGACGCGCTGTCAGTATCTGGTCCAGCAGGGGCAATTTGTTGCCGATGTCCTGTATTACTATGGCGACCATGTCCCCAACCTCATGCCGCTTAAAGAATCCGACCCGGCCGGGGTGCTGCCGGGTTATGATTACGACGTAATCAATGAAGAAGCCCTGTTGAACTTTGCATCCGTAAAAGAGGGGCAGATTGTCCTGAAAAGCGGAATGCGGTATCGCATGCTGGTTTTGCCTAATCATAAAGTGCTTTCCCTGGCAGTCCTGAAAAAAGTGAAAGACCTGGTCGAACAGGGCGGGATTGTACTCGGCCCCAGGCCGCAAAAGACAGCCAGCCTTGAGGGCTACCCGGCCTCGGATGCGGAATTTAAAACGCTTACGGACCAATTGTGGGGCAGCTCTGTCGATGCAGCAGGCTCAAATACGTTTGGAAAAGGCAAAATCCTGTGGGGCAAGACTGCCCGACAGGTGCTTGTAGAACAGATGCTGCGGCCCGATTTCGAGACAGACCAGCGCTCTTTACCAATCGATTTTATCCACTACATAATTCAGGGCAGGGATGTCTATTTTGTCTGTAATCAGCAGGAAAAAGAGCTGGATGTGCAGTGTACGTTCCGTGTTGCCGGACGCCAGCCGGAGCTGTGGAATCCTCTTACGGGACAACGCCAAATGGCAGCTGCTTTCCAGCAGCACGAGGGCCGCACGACAATCCCCCTGTGTTTTGCTCCGCATGGCTCACAGATTATTGTATTTGATCAAGCGATTCCTCAAACCCAATCCGGCCTCGCTCAAACCAACTTCCCCACGTATGAACCAGTTTTGGAAATCCCCGGCCCCTGGACAGTGTGTTTTGATACCCGCTGGGGCGGGCCGGAGGAGATTCTCTTTGACGACCTGATGAGCTGGAAATCGCATCCTCAGCAGGGGATTCAGAATTATTCAGGGAAAGTCGTTTATCGCAAAGTATTTAGAATGGATCGTTTAGATTCGTCAAAATCATATCTTCTGGATTTAGGCCGGGTGGAAGATTCCGGTATTGCCCGAGTAACACTCAACGGCACAGATTTGGGTGTGGTCTGGACCAGCCCGTTCCGTGTGGATATTACCAAAGCACTCAAATCCGGCACAAACACCGTAGAAATTGCTGTGGTCAATTCCTGGCGGAACCGTCTGCTGGCAGATCAAAAACTCCCCAAAGAAAAGCGGCTTACTAATACGAATATTCAGGTTAAACCGGACTGGAAATCTGTGGATTCCGGATTGCTTGGCCCCGTGAAGATACTTCAAGAGCAATAGGACGGAACTTGTTTAGACACGGTTGTCACGCTGGTGAAGCAGGATATTCTGCTGGCGATAATGCTGCGGAGCAATCCCGGTGATTTTCTTGAAGATGCGTGAGAAATAATATTCATCCAGAAAGCCGACCTTTTGGGCAATGGTGTACAGTGTGGCATCCGTTGTCAGCAGCAGAGACTGGGCTTTTTCAACCCGTCTTTTATTGATATATTGAATCGGCGATATCCCCATCAGCTTGCTGAATAAATTCGAAAAATAAGTCGGATTCAGGTGGACGATTTTGGCCAGCTCACGGATGGTCATCTGGCTGTCCAGCCGGGTGTGAATATAGTCAATGACTGTATTAAAACGGGATAATCCATACAAGGCTGCCTGAACTTCAGTATCCGAATAATCTGCAAAGAAGGCTGACAAAAGCAGCCGCATCAGGGCATTGGTTTCAATCAGGTTGGCAGGGGACTTTGCATTATCCAAATGGTTGGCATTTTCCAGCACGGCCTGATAGATCGGCTTATTGGCATCGTACTCAGGCAACTGACGACTGGGATTCAGTTCCAACAGCCGTTTGAAAATGGCTTCGTTAATCAAACCCGAAGGAGTGGGGATATGGTAATGGCAGTCCAGCATCGAAAGAATATCCATGCCTGTTGGTGTTCTGCACGTAAAGTGGATATAATAGTGACTGAATCGGTCCGGGCAATACATCCTGACTGGCGTAAAACAAGGAATCAGATAAAAATGGTCCGGTTCCAGCAAGAAAGTCTGTTTATGATGCTCGATAAGCCCTGAACCGCTGGTAATATAGTAAATCCTGGAATACGGATTATTCACGTTGCGGTAATTCCATTCCTTACCCACAGTGTAATGTTCAATATTCAGGATATTAATATCAACATTGTCGATTATGTGTTTGAGGCCGAACATATTACGGATAATAGTAAAAATCTGTAAATAATCCATTAAAACTTTCAATTTTACATTGTTTTGTCGGGTTGACCTGTTTACTCTCTATGCATCGAAATACCTGTTCCAGAAAACACTAAATTTAAGGAGAGTCTGTATGAGAAACAAAGGATCGTTATTTGTCATGCCTCTTTTGGTTCAAATTATAGCTATGGTTCTGGCGACCGGCTGTACTTCAAAGGCTGCCAACGAAGCCCGATGGCCCTACGAGAACGAAACTCCCGAACAGCGCAATGCACGTCTGGAATGGTGGCGTGAAGCGCGTTTCGGCATGTTTATTCATTGGGGTGTGTACGCCGTTCCGGCCGGCACGCATAACGGCAACAAGATCGGCGGCATTGGCGAGTGGATTATGTGCCAAGGTAAAATTCCTGTGGCGGAATATCAGAAATATGCCGCCCATTTCAATCCCGTCAAATATGATCCTGATGCCTGGGTCAAACTGGCCAAAGAAGCCGGCATGAAATACATTGTTATCACCTCCAAGCACCACGATGGATTTGCGTTGTTTGATTCCAAGGTATCCAAGTGGGATGTGGTAGATGCAACGCCTTATGGCAAAGATTTGCTCAAACCGCTGGCCGCCGCCTGCAAAAAGCATGGCATTAAGCTGGGATTCTATTATTCTCAGGCCCAGGACTGGTGTCAGGGTGGTTCGGCCTGCAGCGGATATTGGGATCCGGCTGCACAAAATACCGGCATGGATGCGTACCTAAAAAATATCGCGGTTCCGCAGGTCGAGGAAATCCTGTCCAATTACGGTGATATTGCAGTCCTCTGGTGGGATACGTCCTGTGATATGAATAAAGAACGGGCGCAAATGTTTGAGCCGGTTGTGTCCCAATTCCCGGGAATTATCACCAATAATCGTCTGGGCGGCGGTTATCCCGGCGACAGTGAAACGCCCGAGCAGCATATCCCGGCTACCGGCTACAAAGACCGTGACTGGGAAACCTGCATGACCATGAACGACACCTGGGGCTTCAAGAGCTATGATGATAATTGGAAATCGACCCAGACTCTGCTTCGCAACCTGATTGACATTGCCAGCAAGGGCGGTAACTATCTGCTGAACGTCGGCCCGACTGCCGAAGGCGAAATCCCTCAGCCCAGTATCGAACGTCTGCACGAAGTCGGTACATGGATGAAAGTTAATGGCGAATCCATTTACGGAACCTCCGCCAGCCCGTTTGCCAAGCTGGAATGGGGCCGCTGTACAAAGAAAGTCACTTCAAAGGGAACAACGCTGTATCTGCATGTCTTCAATTGGCCGCAGGATGGCAAACTGCTGCTGCCCGGGCTGAAGAGCGATGTGAAAAAAGCGTATCTGCTGGCCAACTCTGCTGCATTGAAGACAGAAGCCACAGAGGAAGGTGTTATCGTCACACTTCCGGCAAAAGCCCTGAATCCGATTGCGACGGTCGCAGTTGTACATCTTTCTGGTGAATTGAAAGTCGAAAAAGCTTTATTGGCTCAGGCCGCAGACGGCACCGTCGTATTGTCGGCAATACAGGCCAATATTCACAATTTCAACGGCTCCACTGCCCAGGTGGAAGAAAAGGGTGGCATACCAAATATCGGATTCTGGACGGCTTCCGGCGTGACGGTCGATTGGGGATTCAAGATTACAAAACCCGGACGATTTGATATTATCGCCAGTGCTGCCTGTGCCAATGACAAAAGCCAGTTCCAGATTCTGGTTGATAATCAGAAGCTCAACGCATCCGTCACGTCAACCGGCGGCTATGAATCCTTCGCTGACCAGAAGCTCGGCCAGATCGAGCTGAAAAATGCGGGTGAATATCTCCTGCAGATTAAGCCCGACAAGAATGCATGGGCTCCAATTAATATCCGCAGTCTGACCCTGAAACCGGCCGAGTAAAAAAACAAATAATGACATGATGAAAGGAAGGGTATATACATGGGTACTTTAAAAGCTCAATGTCTTGACAGTATTAAAAAAGCCACACCGCGAATCCCTGTGATTGGCGTTTTTGCCCCCTGTGATCCGCGCATCGACCAGGACAGTCGAACCCGGGCACAGAATATTATTGGCATGGTTGCCAATGCTATTTCCGGCCAGGTGGTTCTGCCGGATAAAACCCCCGTCCCGGTGGTATATTCATCGGTTCTGGTGGATAGTGAATCGCAGGCCGATGTCGTTGCTCAGCAATTCCGTCAGGCCGGCGTCAATATCCTGGTCTGCGCACCGGATACATGGGCGTTTCCGCAACTGACTACCATCTCGCTGCTCCAGCAGTTCCCCAAAGAAACACCGCTGAATATCACCTGCGGCAACAGCGGCCCCAAGCCGGGCGTCGTCTATGCCCATGCTGTTGCCGGCGCCATCAGCCAGTACGGCAAAATGGTCCATTTGAATGTCGGGAACTGGCCGGATACAGGACTCAATCCTAAAATGAGCGACGCAACCGCGACGGCATTGATTGACTGGTGCTATGCGGCTGTAGCCGCCGTGGCACTGCGCGGCCGGCGTGTGATGATATTCGGCCATGATTCCATGGGCATGGAAACCGCCCTGGCTCATGTCCTGACGACACGCAACACCTTCGGCCTGGAAATCACCCGTCTTGATATGAAGCTGCTGGCCGACATGCTCAATAAGGAATCCTATGACAAGAAAGAACTCAAAGCCCTGCGAGGCTGGATCGACAGCTCGATCGGAAAACGTCTGGAAATCAAGACCGAAGCCGACAGCCAGCGGTTCAATCAAAGCCTTGCGATGTATCTGATTAACCGGGACCTGATGGCCGACCTGAATGCAGTAGGCGGCGGATTCATGAGCCAGTTGGAATGGGGCAGCGATCGCCGGGGCATCCCGATGCCGGTGGCCGATGCGATGGAATCCATGTTCAATAGCACCTTTGACCACAATGGCTCCAAGGCACCATTGCCTTATGCGACCGAAGCCGATGCACAGGGCCTGCTGACGATGTTGTTTATGACCTGGCTGTCCGGCGGCAATCCGCCGCTGTTTATGGATTTCCGCAAGGTCTGGGAAGGCTGGGAAATCAATGCCCTGGCCAAAAAAGTCGGCGTCAAGGTCAGCCCGAAGGCCGATTTTATCGTCAAGGGACTCGTGGATGGCGACAACTCCGGCAGCGCTGCCTTTGACTGGGCGGCCAAGCCCGGGGCAAGCCAGAAAGATATCATGAAGGGCATTTCCATGCCTCTGGCGGATGAAGGCTACTTCCCCGGCGGCGGCAACAGTGTGACGTTTATGACTCCCGAAGGCATTAACGGGATTGCAGGACGCATGGCATACAGCGCCTTGAACAATAAATTCAGCCTCATCTGGGATGAAGCCTATACGACCAGTGTGCCGACCAAGCTGGGCCAGGCCATGTGCAACCTGACCAACTGGAACTGGCCGCACACCTTCGTTGTTCCTAAATACGCCAGCATGGTCGAGTATAAGCAGTTTGCCCCGGCCAACCATTTCCACATGACTTGGAATCTGCCGGTTTCCCGTCTGCAATACTGGATGGATTTGACCGGCGTATTGAGTGTGGCTCCATGGGTGGCCCGACCGGCCTTTATCGAAGGCACAGATCGTCCGCAGCCGCTGGTTTATCTGCTCAATGGCGGTGAAAATAACTACAAAATGATCAAATAAACGGAAATTTGATTATACTCAAACAAAAGGGGTCTGCGTTGTAAGGATTGCGATAATTCAGGGATGGCAATCCAGGGTTTTGCCCTAATTTTGTGGACAATTAAACCCGGGCTGCTATAATGTTTCTCTATGAAATTATATCCATTACAATGCAGACCCCTCTTCAAGTCGCGTATCTGGGGAGGGAAGAAATTACAGGATGTTTTCGGCAAAATCCTCCCGGCAGACCAGCTTATTGGTGAAAGCTGGGAGCTGGTTGATCTGCCGCACGATAAAACCGTCATCGACAATGGTCCTCTGGCCGGGACAACTCTGGGCGATGCCTTAAATCGTTATCCTGAGCAGATTACCGGGCATAAAGATTGTTCGGGCCCGCTGCCGCTGCTGATTAAATTTATCGACGCCCGCGAAGACCTCAGTGTGCAGGTCCATCCCGATGCCCAAACCTGCAAAAAAATGGGCAAGGGCGACCCCAAGACCGAATGCTGGTATATCCTTCAGGCCGAGCCGGGTGCAGCCATCTATAAAGGCGTCAAGCCCGGAACCACATCGGAACAATTCCGTCAGGCCGTTCAAAACGGGACCTGTGCCGAACTGCTGGAACGGGTGCCGGTACAGGTTGGCGAATGTCATTTTCTCCCATCAGGCACCTGTCATGCCATCGGCGCCGGGCTTTTAATTGCAGAAATTCAGCAGCCATCCGACACGACTTATCGTGTATTTGACTGGAACCGCGTGGATTCAACGACTGGCAAACCCCGCCAGCTCCATATTGAAGAAGCCATGCAAAGCATTCGGTTTGACCTGACCGCCGACAAACTGCCGGTTCGATCTGTCGGCTGTCTGGTGGATGCCGACGAATTTCAGGTGTACAAACGACATCAGACGGCCGGGGCTCAGGTTCTCATCGATCCGGGCAATATGAAAGCGGTTGTATTTCTGACCGGTCATGGACAGTGGATGGGAAATGATTTCCAGCCCGTCCCCTTCAGGGCCGGGGACACCTTTTTAGTGCCTGCCGTGATGGAAGGTTATCTGCAATTTCTGTCCGACAGTGAATACCTGATTTCAACGGTTCATTTTCAATGCTGAAAAAGGCCTTTTTTGTCTGCTTGAAAAGATTTTTCTGACGATTTGCGAAAATCACAAGGTGAAAAAAATTTTCTGCATACTGCAGAAAAAAAATAATCCACCGTCGCGACTCTCTTTTTCAAATCCCTGAATTTCAGTTCATTTCTCCACGACATCAGTCTTTTCCGACTAGTTGCATCCAGAAAAATGTGTAAAAAGAATAAATAGGCAAATAATTATGCTCTAATTTTATATTGTTTCTGTCATATTAATATGAAGTCAGAGGAGATTGGCAGAAGCGATGGGTGATATAACGTCAAAACAAGACAGCTTTAGTGTTGAATTTTTAAGGCTATTTGTTGTTCATCAAAAGCCTATTTATGCCTATTTGCTGGCTATGGTTCATCGTCCCTCAGATGCCGAAGACCTGATGCAGGACGTCGTTGCGTTGATGTGGGAAAAATTTGAGGAATTTCAGACGGGAACGAATTTCGGTGCCTGGGGCATCACCATCGCACGCAATAAAGTGCTGGAATATCATCGACGAAAAAAGAGTGAGTATGAATTTTTCTCGGAACACCTCGTCGAGTATATCAATCATATCGCCTCGGAAAAACTCGATCAGATGGATGACCAGGTCAAGGCCCTGCAGCAGTGTCTGCTGAAACTTCAGGACAACGATCGCGGCCTGATTCAGATCCGCTATGAAAAAGGAATGACCATCAAGCAAATCGCAGAACAGATGCAGCGTCCGGTGATGGGCATGTATAAAGTGATGGCGCGAATTCATCGGTCGCTGATGCGCTGTGTCCGGCTGACCCTGAATGCATGGGAGATGCAGGGATGAACGACCGTCGCTGGCCCATTGAACTGGATGAATTGATTCTCCGAAAGCTGGAGGGCACCATCACTCCGGCCGAATACGAGCAATTGGTGCAATGGCTTGACCATGAACCGGAAGCCGCTTGTTATTATGTCGATTTTACCATGCTCTATGTGGGTTTATCACAGCCCGGCAAAATCTCTTTTTCACCCGAACCGGGAGACATTTCCCTGGAATGTTACAATTCGCTGTTCAACCTGCTGGCGGAAAATGAAAAGGGGGCTCCTAAAATAGAAAAGCCCGATTTGACTCCTCCTGTATCCGGCAAAGAAAAACTCCGCAATACGCGTCTGTTCGGCCAAGTGACCCCCCTGAATCTCTGGATGGCCATCGGATCAATTGCGGCACTGCTGGTGATGATTGCCTATGCCACATTCTATCCCCGTGTTGCGCCCAGTCAGGTGGCGGTCCTGACAGATTCCATGAATGCAGTCTGGGGCGAATCCGGGGCTGTACAGGCAGGGCAGCGTCTGTATGATGACGGCAGGCGGATGTCGCTGTTGTCAGGCTGGGCTAAAATTGCCTTTGATTACGGCTCTGAAATTATTATTGAAGGCCCCACGCAATTTGCAATCCAGTCGGACGAAAATATGTATCTGTATTGCGGCAAGATGCTGGCTCGGATTCCGTCTCAGGCTGTGGGTTTTGTTGTGGATACCCCCAGTGCAGGGGTGGTTGACCTTGGCACGGAATTTGGCGTCCAGGTCGAGTCCAGCGGGTCCAGCAGCGTTCACCTGTTCAACGGCAAGGCGTCGCTGCTGGCCGGCGAGCAGGGCGAACGCAAGGGCAGTGTTTTGTTAACCACAGGAATGGCTCGCTCTGTGGAGTATCTGACCGGTCAAACCCGCGAAGTGAGACTGAATGAAAACCTGTTTGTCCGGCGCCTGGATTCATCCAGAAAACTGGTCTGGCGGGGTGAACCGCTGAATCTGGCCGATGTGATCGGACAAGGGGGCGGTTTTGGAAACGGCAGGGCAAACTGCGGGATTGATCCGGTGACGGGAGCATTAGCTTCTGTTCAGTCGTTCGATCGTTACGCTTCCAATCAGTATGTTCTGGTTCCTGACAATCCGGTTGTGGATGGCGTATTTGTGCCCGACGGCAAAACCCCGCAAACCATCAGCTCCCGAGGGCATGTCTTCGAGGCCTGTCCGCCGACACAGGGAAATTATTACACAGAAATCGCCAATCGTCCCAGATTCATGATTTCGGATACGGCTCTTGCAGACAGCTTGTTCGAAGAGTCCAGTATGCTGCTGCATGCCAATCTTGGAATCACATTTGATCTGAACAGCATCCGTTCCAGGCTGCCCCATATCAATATTACAGCGTTTAAGGCCCAACTGGATATCAGCGCTCTGGCCCCTCGCACGCCGAATGCGGACGTCTGGATTCTGGTGGATGGAAAACTGCAATACAGCAGACGGAATATTACAGAGATAGGAAAACGGGAAGCAATCCGTGTTGCGTTACATCCGGAGGCCCGGTTTTTGACACTGGTGGCCACCGATGGTCGTGATTCTGACGATCGTCTCTATGAGGATGGTTCCCGATGGAAGAGTATCGACAGTGACTGGTGTGTATTTTGGGATCCTGTTTTAGTGTTAGAGTAGCCGAAAGACGTTCAGGTAACGTTTGAACGATAAATGCAATGTTTAAGCGTATATAAAACCATTTTATTACTTTATTTTGGGAGGTCTAACGCTATGAGAAGAGTAAGTGCAAGTGTCATGATTCTGGCCATGCTCGTTATGTCGATGCCGACATGGGGGGCACTGGTCAACCGGTACGACTTTAATGTGGACCCCAACGATTTGGTTGGAACGTCCAACGGTGTCCTGACCAATGGCGCCGTGATTTCGGATGGAAAGCTGGTCCTGACCGGTGGAACCAGCTATTCGGCACCGTGTGTAACCCTGCCGGGCGATATTCTGAAGGATTATACCAGCGTGACGATTGAAGCCTGGTTTTCACTGGATGGCATATCGGATTGGCAGCGTCTATTTGATTTTGGTGATTCAGACGGCGGAACCACAGGTGCCGGAGGCAATTACATTTTTTACACCCCGACATCCGGAGGTGCCGATTCCCGGTTCGTCATCAGCACCGGCGGTATTCCGGGTTACAATTTTGGTGAAAATATGGCCGGTGGAGCAGCTTTGGCAACGGCAACCAACTACCATATCGCTTGTATCTATGATGCAGCGACCTCAACCATCAGCCTGTATCAGGACGGCGAATTTGTGAATTCTGCCTCGACCACTCATTTGTTGACAAATGTAGGACAAAGTTTTGCTTATATCGGGAGTTCGACCTATCGCGGCGATGCCGCCTTTGCCGGCAAAGTAGATGAATTCCGTATCTACAACAGGGTTTTGAGTGCTTCTGAACTGGCCCTGACCTACTTCAAGGGACCGGATGCGGTGCCTCCTCTGTTTCTGGTCAGCACTGATCCGGCAGATGGACAGGTCAATGTGCCTGTGAATCCCACGCTGTCCTGGGTTGTTGATCCGGTATATACTCCTACGGCCTACGACCTGTATATCGGAACGGATCCCAATATTGCGGACCCGAATGTGGCGGATATTTCGGCAATAGCGCTGATCAAACAGACAGGGTTAACGACAACCAGCTATACAGTCACAACGGCCCAGACTCTGACCAAAGATGTCCAATACTACTGGAGAGTGGATGCTGTTATCGACGGAGTAACCTGCCAGGGTACCGGCCGAAGCTTTAAGACCATTCCGAATGCTCCGGTCTTTACGACGAATCCGGGCTATACAGGCTTTTTCCCTGGACAAACAGCTTCGCTGACTGCGGTTGCAGAAGATACCGGCGGTGGTGCGTTGACCATCAAATGGTATAAGGTGGGAGCTCCGGACCAGGAAGTGATTGCGGATGGCACCCATGTTGTAATTGATACGGCAGTGGTTGACACAATTTACACGACCACGCTGACGATTAATGCGATTGCCAAGGAGGATGCGGGAGCCTATTATGCCACGGCGTCCAACACTGGCGGTACGGCTACAACTCCTCTTGCAAACTTTATTTGCAAGCAGCTGCTGGCCTATTACCCCTTTGAAGGGAATGCGGATGATGCTTCGGGCAATGGATTGAATGGAACGCTGGCAACTCTGGGTGCGGCCCCCAATAACATTCTGCCGACCTTTGCAGCCGGTAAAGTGGGCCAGGCGATCAATCTGTCGAATACCTATGCCAACTACGTGGATCTGCCCGATGGTTTTGATGAGTTCAGAACCGGCCTGACCATCAACCTCTGGTCCTATGCGACAGTTGCCGGCGGATGGGCCAACTTTATTCAGTTCTCGAATGGTGCCCCCAACAGCAATATCTTCTTCTGTCGCAACGGCACATCGACCACGCTGCAATTCAGAACAGCCAATGGCACCGCCCAGAACGCGGCAACCAATGCCAATGCTGCACTGCTCCTGAATCAGTGGCAGATGCTGACGGTAACATTGGGTACAGATGGCGTGACCAGGATTTACCGAGACGGCCTTCTGTATAAGTACTACAACAACGACGGCTCGACAGTCTATCCCACCCAGACCATTCCGCTGCCCAATTTAATTACGCGCGTGAATAACTACATCGGCAAGAGTGCCTGGGGGGATGCTTATTTCACGGGTCAGCTGGATGAGGTCCGTGTGTACAACTATGCCTTAACGCCTGAAGAAGTTGCCGCCCAATATGTTCAGGACACCGGCAATGTACCCCTGTGTCTGAACAAACCGGCGTATGATTACACGAATGATTGCAAGGTGATGCTGGATGACTTTGCCCTGTTTGCCGGGCAATGGCTCGATTGCGGCCTCTACCCGGAAAGCGCCTGCGACTAAACTGGCTGGTTTTAACTGAGATGTTTTGCTCCGGCAGGCTTCAGGGTCTGCCGGAGTTTTTTGTGTCAAGCGGAAGGGGTGGCTCAAAAAGTCCTGTCCCCGGGAGGAGATTCCCAAACAGGGGAAAAAGGCGGAAAATCAACGTGTGCCAAAGGAATTGTCCCGTTGAATTGGGCAAAATTCAAAAATTGTATTGAGAAAAGAACGACAGGGTGATAGAATACCCGCCTTATACCGGGGCGTGGCGCAGTTTGGCTAGCGCGCTTGACTGGGGGTCAAGAGGTCGCAGGTTCAAGTCCTGTCGCCCCGATTTGTTGTAAGGCAGGTGAGTCGTATGCAGGTTTACCTGCTTTTTTTGCCTTCTGGGTCGCGCCATTCCTTTATGCACTATTGTTGTATTCCTTTGTGGTTGGAACGTAATTTCAGAAATTGATATAAACACACAGATTAAATGTAATTGTGTACCCATAATAGAAAGAAATATGCAGATATCATCAATTGTCGCCAAAATCGTTCCTGTTCAGCCCAAAAAAAGCATTGCAAACCCAATAACGGCTGATATAATGATGACCCTGTTGAAAATAGGGAAATTGAATGGGCCGCATAGGGCGGCTTGACGTATCTGAAAGGTTTTTTTACAGTATGTTAACGAAAGATAAAAAGCAGCAGATTATCGAAGGTTACAAAACCGCAACCAATGATACCGGTTCGCCGGAAGTGCAGATTGCCATCCTGACGGGCCGTATCAATGATCTTACGGAACATCTCAAGATTCACCCCAAAGATCATTCCTCACGCAGAGGCCTTCTGAAGATGGTCGGTACCCGTACATCGTTACTTAAATATGTACGCAACAAGGACTTGGATCGGTATCGTCAGATTATTTCCAAGCTCGGACTCCGCAAATAAAACGGTGGCCTGTCAGTGTTATCGCTGCGCCTGTGTGTATTGGCGGGCGAATACACGACGTTGTAGATAGAAAATAAAAACCATACTTTTAGAAGGTATCAAAGATATGTTTACGATTCATCGTGTACACAAAGAAATCGGCGGTAAGGTTATTACGCTCGAGACAGGTCGAATTGCGCGTCAGGCTCATGGTGCAGTGGTTGCTTCCTGCGGAGAGACAATGGTTCTTGCTGCAGTTTGCGTAGCGGCTCCTCCGCGAGATGAAATGGATTATTTCCCGTTGAGTGTCGATTATCGTGAAAAATACAGCGCCGCGGGCAAATTCCCCGGCGGCTTTATGAAGCGTGAAGGGCGTCCTTCAACCAAAGAAGTTCTGACCGCCCGCATGATTGACCGTCCGATTCGCCCCCTGTTTCCGGATGGCTATTTTAATGAAGTGCAAATTATGGTGCAGGTCGTCAGTGCCGATACCGACAATGACCCCGATGTCCTGGCGATGATTGCCTCCAGTGCGGCGTTGTCCATCAGCAAGATTCCCTTCCAGGGACCGCTGGGAGCAGTTCGCGTCAGCCGAATCGATGACCGTTACGTGCTGTTTCCGACCTATAAAGAAGTTGAAGCCAGCGAAATGAACCTTATCCTGGGCGGCAAGCGCGATGCGATCAATATGATTGAAGTGGACGCCCGCCAGGTGTCCGAGGAACTTGCCGCCGAGGCGGTTAAGACCGGCCATGAGGCCATCGGGCAGGTCTGCGAATTGATTGACGAACTGGTGAAACTGTGCGGTGTTGCCAAGGAAGTTGAAGTTTTTGAGCTGGAACAGGCTTTGATTGATGAAGTGAATCAGGCCTGTTTTGATTCGATTTACAAAGCGTATCAGATTACTGGCAAGGCCGACCGGAATAAAGCCATCAGCGATATTACGGAGCCTTTGTTTGAAAAATATTGTACTGCTGCCGAAGGTGCAGAGCCGCGAAGCACAAAGATGCAGCTTCGGCGGATTCTGGAAGGAATTCAGAAAAAGGCGGTACGCAAGCTGCTGCTGGAAGGCCGACGGCCCGACGGCAGAGGATATGATGAAGTTCGGCCGATTAGCTGCGAAGTGGGCGTTCTGCCGCGTTCGCATGGATCGGCGCTGTTTACTCGGGGTGAAACCCAGGCGCTGGTGACTTGTACACTGGGCACCGGACGCGATGAACAAATTGTGGATGGTCTGCAGGAAGAACGCGGCCAGGACTTTATGCTGCATTACAGCTTTCCGCCGTACTCGGTCGGTGAAGTCAAGCCGATCCGCGGCCCCGGACGCCGTGAGATTGGTCACGGGGCGCTGGCGGAAAAGGCCCTGGAGCAGCTTCGCCCTGCGGATGATAAATTTCCATATACCATTAAAATTAATTCCGACATTACCGAATCCAACGGCTCCAGTTCGATGGCCTCGGTGTGCGGCGGATGCCTGGCGATGATGGATGCCGGTGTTCCGATGGAATTGCCGGTGGCGGGTATTTCCGTCGGCCTGGTGACCGAAGGCAGCCGGTATGAACTGCTGACCGACATCATCGGCGATGAAGACCATTTCGGCGATATGGATTTCAAGATTGCCGGAACCGAAAAAGGCATCACCGCCATTCAGCTCGATATCAAAGCAGAAGGCCTGCCGCACGATATCATGGTTGCAGCCATGGAAAAGGCCCGTCAGGCACGCCTGAAAATCCTCGGGATTATGAAGCAGACGATTGACAAGCCGCGCGAACAACTCAGCGTCTATGCTCCGAAGATTGTCTCCATCAAGATTGATCCGGAATACATCGGCAAGGTCATCGGACCCTCCGGCAAGACCATCAAGGGCATCCAGGAGCAGACCGGTTCGCTGATTGAAATCGAAGAAGACGGCACCGTGGCCATCAGCTGCGTCGGCGGCAACGGTCACCTCGTGGCCCGCGATATGATTGAAGCGATGACGACGCCGCCCCAGGTGGGTCGCATTTATCATAACTGCAAGGTGGTCTCGATCAAGGAATTCGGGGCGTTCGTGGAATTCGCGCCGGGTGTCGAAGGCCTCTGCCACATCAGTGAAATTTCAGATTCCTACGTCAAGACGGTCGATGCCGTCTGCAAGGTAGGCGATATGATTTCGGTCAAACTGCTGGCCATTGACGACCAGGGTCGCTTTAAACTGAGTCGCAAAGCCGCAATGATCGAGATGAATAAAGAGAAAAAGTAAACGACCGGTAACTATAGCATCCGGCGGTGCGGAAAACATCGCCGGAGATGCTTTTTTTGACAGATGAGGTCTTGAGGGCGACAGTACCGGGTAGTGTTTATAACGTGGTTTTAAGGGGTCACAGCAGTACCCTTGAGAAAAAAGGTGGAGGACCAGGGAGTCCCGTGGTCCAGGTAAGTCGTGTTTGGCAAAAAGTCGGATTACGCAATGCGCAGGGAGTGTATATGCCAAAAGGTACTGTGAAATGGTTTGATTATCGAAAAGGCTTTGGTTTTGTTTTAAATGAAGATGGGCTGGATGTCTTTGTCCATTTCACCGGTATTCAATCTGATGGATTTCGGACACTCAAGCCGGGCCAGAGGGTTGAATATACTGAATTGGAGTCCCCCAAAGGATTGCAGGGCAATGAAGTCCATGTGGTGGCCCATTCGGATTGCACGAATAAAATCAATAATGACGAACAATAACAACTGAAATGTTCCGGATAAAGTCGGACAGCATGGACCAGGTTGGCTGTATTTCAGTTTGATGTGGTATATTTTTATTCTGATCCTGGATGAAATGGTCCGCCCGAGACGCGATGATGGTACGTTTCAATGCCTTATGCGGCTGTCCCCGCGGTAAAATGATATTTATCAAGTATGCTATCGGCCGGATCGTGGCAAAATAAAGTAATACCCTATGCGAAAAGATGCGGTTGTACTGATTGTCGAGGAGGATTCACATCATTCCGAGGCGATGGCCGAGGCTCTGGGTAAGGCCGGTGTCAAGGTGATTCGTTCGGATGCCGTTTCGCATGCCCTTGAATTGATTTCCCAGAAGCGCGTTGACCTGATTATTTCCGACTTATTCGCCGGTCGAAATCCCGACGGCATTGAACTCCTGGATACGGTACGCAGGGATTTTACATCGATTCCGGTGATTTTAACCGCCGACAGCCCCGACCTCGAAGCGTGCAAAGATGCAATCCGTCGCGGTGCCTGGGATTTTCTGGTCAAACCCGTAGAGGCCAAACGCATTCTGGCACTTGCGGAGCGGGCAATTCCGTCGGTTGCAGTTCCCAAAGGAGCAACTCTGGATTATGTCTTCCCCGGCGTCATCAGCCGTTCTCCTGTGATGCAAAGCGTGTTCCGTGTCTTGCGGCGCGTCAGCAAAACGGACCTGAGTATTCTGATTGAAGGCGAATCCGGCACCGGAAAGGAACTGACCGCACGGGCGATTCATGAAAATTCCCATCGGGCCGATAAACAGTTTTTGCCGATTAATTGTGCCGGCCTGAGCGAAAGCCTGCTGGAAAGCGAATTATTCGGCCATGTCAAGGGAGCTTTTACCGGCGCCCTCAACGACCGCAAGGGATTGTTCCAACTGGCCGACAAAGGGACCTTGTTTCTCGATGAAATTGGAGATATGCCTTTGCCGATGCAGGCCAAACTGTTGCGTGTGCTGGAGGATGGATTGATTCTGCCGGTCGGCGGCACCAGCGCTGTCAAAGTCGATGTACGCATCATCAGTGCCACCAACCAGGACCTGGCAAAGCTGGTCGAAGAGAAGAAATTCCGCCAGGATCTGTATTTTCGCATCAAAGGAGTCAGCGTGACTTTGCCGGCGCTGAGAAATCGCCCCCAGGATATTCCTGAATTGTTTGGCTATTTTCTGCGTCAGGCCTGTCAGGAAGTCGGCAGCGATATTCACCTGATTACCGAGCCGGCCATGCGAGCGATTATGAGCTATGCGTGGCCGGGCAATATCCGTCAGTTGCGCAATACCGTGCGAATGATGGTTGTGATGTGTGACCATGATACGCTGGACCTGCGGGATCTGCCGCCGGAAATTGCCAGGGTTAAGGAACTGGCCGCACCGGTCGAAGCCGCTGCGGGCAATCTGACTGCTGGATTAGCTGACATGGGGGCGGACTCTTCTCTGGAAGAAATCGAACGGGAGCATATCCGTCGCGTACTGGAAATGACCGGCAATAACCGCACTGAAGCAGCTAAAATCCTCAAAATCGGCGAACGCACTCTCTATCGCAAGATTAAAGAGTACAACCTGTAATTCCGATTATTGCCGTTCCAGCACCGCCTCAAAAAGAGCCAGCATGTCGGAATGCACCCTGCCGTTGGTGCATAAAATCTGCTTGGGCAGTCCGTCCCGCGTGCCGCGCATATCACTGACCCTGGCTCCGGCCCGCTCGGCAATCAGAACGCCGGCGGAAATATCGTAAGGATTCAGATTGAATTCCCAGAAACCGTCAAATCGGCCGCAGGCCACATAGCATAAATCCATCGCCGCCGAGCCGCAGCGGCGGATATCCCGGATCTGCGGCAAAATATAGTTCAGGCAGTTCAGATTGATGCACGCATCCGCCAGCCGCAGACAGGCAAACCCGGTCCCCATCACACACTCGCTCAAATCCTCCTGTTGCGATACAGCGATCACCTGGCCATTAAGCGTTGCAGGGCCGTCCTGGAAGGCTTCAAACAATTCATTCATTGAGGGCTGATAAACGGCACCCAGAACGGCATTGCCCCGGTACTCCAGCCCGATGGAGATCGAGTAAAACGGCTGCCCGTGCAGAAACGAGGTTGTGCCGTCAATCGGATCGATGACCCAGCGGTATTCGTTGCCTGCGGTCTGTCCGCTTTCTTCACCATAAACTGCATGGTTCGGAAACTGATGCCGGATCTGCTCGATGATGAATTGTTCCACAGCGACATCGGCTTCGGTGACATCATCCCGCATGGCTTTGCGGCGAATGTGCAGGGTTTCAAGTTTTTTTCGGTACTCAACGGCGATATGTCCGGCCTGGAGGATCATATCGTGCAAAAAACACTGTGTTGTCTGTAAGTCAAGCATTGGCGTTATCGGATGCTTTCTTCAAATGTCCCGGTTTACGGCTTCGGAAATGCGCTTGAGTCGTTTCATCAAATCCTGCAGTGTTGTCGGGGTAATTGACTGCGCTCCATCAGAGGCTGCATGTTCCGGATCCAGATGACATTCAATCAGCAATCCGTCCGCGCCGGCGGCTACCCCGGCAAGACACATCGGCGGCACAAGATGGGAATGTCCCGTCCCGTGAGACGGATCCACCACCACCGGCAGATGAGTCATTGTCTGCAATTCAGCCACGGCCGCCAGCGGCAGGGTGTTGCGGACATAATTTTCGAACGTTCGTATACCGCGTTCGCAGAGGATCACATTTTTATTGCCTGCGTTAATGATGTATTCCGCCGCCAGCAGCAGTTCTTCCAGCGTGGCACTCATGCCGCGTTTAAGCAGAACCGGCCGGCTGGTCTTGCCCACGGCCTCCAGCAGGGGGTAATGCTGCATGTTGCGGGCACCGATCTGAAGAACATCGGAATACTGAGAGACCAGCAGAACCTGATCCACGGCAACCACTTCAGTTACGACTGCCAGACCGGTAACTTCCCGGGCCTCGGCCAGAATTTCAAGTCCTTCTTTGCCAAGTCCCTGGAAACTGTACGGACTGGTGCGGGGCTTAAAGGCACCGCCGCGAATACCGATACAGCCGGCGTCTTTAACGGCCTTGGCGGTTTCAATCAATTGATGACGATTTTCGACCGAACAGGGGCCCGCAATAACACCTATTTTTTTGCCGCCCATCGGAAAAGCCTGCGGACCAATGGCAATCTGCGATTTCTCTTTTTTAACCTCCAGCGAGGCAATTTTATACGGTGCCAGTATCGGTACGATTTTTTCGACCATCGGGGCGTTTTCAATGGCCCCCTTGTCGATGCCGCGTTTGTCGCCGATACAGGCGATGACGGTACGGTCCGTACCCTGAATCACATGATCCTTAAGACCGTATTCACGCACCAGTTTCACCACATGCTGAACCTGCTCCTTCCCGGAACCGGGTTTCATCACAATAATCATATGCTTGCCTTTTTTTAAGCTAACCATTCTAGTATAGTAAACGTTTAATTATACCGGATATATACGATTTTTCCAGAACAAGACTTTCGTTAAGGACATTTTTATGCGGCTTATG
>JAFGQP010000098.1 GCA_016935635.1 Sedimentisphaerales bacterium | reverse complement strand
CGTTTTTCCGCAGATTCAAGACCCACCAGGACTTCATTTCTGTCCGGCACCGCCAGCACTCCCGCCTGTGTCGGCGTCGAAGCCCGTACATCCGCCACAAAATCCGCAATGGTAAAATCCACCTCATGCCCCACCGCACTGATCACCGGCAGTTGGGAATCATAAATCGCCCGGGCAACCGCTTCTTCATTGAATGCCCACAAGTCCTCCATGGAGCCGCCTCCCCGCCCCACAATCAGGATATCCAGTATCTGCTTTTTTCGCGACTGATTGGCCTTGCGAATGGCCGCTGCAATTTTGGCCGAGGCGCCTTCCCCCTGGACCGGCACATCAAACAGATATAACTCCGCACAGGGCCAGCGTTTATGAATACTATTGCGAATATCCTCAATCGCCGCACCGCTGGCACTGGTAATCACCCCGATATGCATGGGATACCGCGGCAGCGGCTTTTTATGGTCTTCATCGAAAAGCCCCTCGGCCTGCAGTTTGAGTTTCATCTGCTCGAAGGCAAGCTGCAAGGCCCCCACCCCGGCCGGGTCCAGTTTGTCGGCATAAAACTGGTACCGACCACCCTGAATATAAACCTCGACAGAACCGGTCGCCAATACGGCCATCCCATTTTCCGGCCGGAACTTGAGCGACTTGACCTTGCTGGCCCACATCACACAGGACAGAACACTGCCTGCATCCTTGAGCGAAAAATAGCAGTGGCCGCTGCTGTGCACCTTAAAGTCGCTGATTTGACCACTGATAATCAGCCTGGACGGCAGCCGTTCTTCGATTGCCGCGGCAACCATGCTGCTGACCTGAGAAACCGTATAGATCGTTAACTGACTTTTTGCCATTGGAACTATGTATTATCGGACTATTTTCTGGCCGGTACTACAAAACCCGCCAGACTGCTGATTAATATACTGATGGATGCCAAAAAGAACAGAGGCAAACGACAATTATTCGCGTATAATTGGAAAGAACCACCGAAATGTTTTTCCTGCTCAAAAACACCCAAACTCTTATTGAATAATAACTTAAAACAATCGCGCCCGGAGAGATTCGAACTCCCGACCGACGGATTAGAAATCCGTTGCTCTATCCATCTGAGCTACGGGCGCCTGCGTATTGTTTGAAATAAATGCCTCGTTCGGACACTTATCCAGATTAAAGAGGTATAATGTTATCGGTAAATAAAAAGATTGTCAATCGAAAAAGGATTGCCGGCGAGTCATTTCCCCTGGCCCTGCCTGGAAGACAAAAAAGGCATTCCCCTGCCGAAGCAGCAGGGTTTTTGCTTGCAAATCCACTTCATATCACTATACTTCAAAGTTTCGTAAACAGGCACAATACAACAGGTTTCGAATTGTCAGGGAAAAATTATGCAATGGATTAAATGGATTCGTAAGAATCGTCAGACTGTCATGACCGTCGCGGTTATCGTCTTAATGGTCGCATTTGTCGGCGGTTACGGTCTCGAAGAGCTGCTGATGCGGATGGGTCAAAGCGGCAAGCAAACTTTTGCCACCTATGGTGACGGCATGAAAATCACCAATCAGGACATGGCCACTTCCGCCCGGGAACTGGAAACACTCAAGGCGATTGGCGCCAACCAGCTCCTGTTTTCCAAGCAGACCCTCGTTGGGACCCCTGATGTTACCTCCATGATGCTGGGATATCTGTTGTTTGGCGATTCGCAAATCGCCGGACGTTTGCGCCTCCAGCTGCACGAGTATGCCAAAAATGGCCAGGTTCCCCTGAGTATCTCCAAAATTGATGAGTTTTTCACACAGGATATCGACCGTCCGGACGTCACCTGGATTCTGCTGTCCAATGAAGCCCGTGACGCCGGGATCGTCGTCTCGAACGAACAATCTGCCGCCGTATTGCGTCAAGTCATTTCTCAAATGTCGCAAAACCAGAGTGATCCGGCAGCCATCATTCGTTATATATCCAATCAGATCAAGGTTGAACCGGTTGAAATCATCAGCACCTTCGGCAAGCTGCTGGCCGTTCTGAATTGGGCGACTATCGTCTGCGACAATGAAAATGTGACGACCGCACAGATCCAGTCCACCGTCGGACGCATGATGGAACGCATCGATGTCGAATGTGTCAAATTTCCGTCTGACTGGTTTGTCAGCACCTCCGCGGCTCCCGCAGAGGACCAGATTAAAGCTCATTTCGAAGCCTACAAAAACGTACTTCCCGGCGAAATCTCCGATCAGAATCCGTATGGATTCGGGTACATGCTGCCGCACCGGGTTCAAATGGAATATTTCATCATTCTGTCGGACGACGTGAAAAAACAAATCGAAAAACCCAATGCCGAAGCGCTTGAAAGTTACTACAGCTCCAATATTGAACGGTATCGCACGCAGACCCCGGTCGATCCCAACAAACCCGATGGCGAACAGATTACCACCACAAAGACCTTTGCCGAAGTTTCCAGCGACATCTACCGGACGATCGAACGGGAACGAACACAAAAACTCATGCAGCTGATTATGAAGGATGCCAAAGACTGGCTGGATGAGAACATGCTGACGCTGGACATGGAAAAGGCAACCGCGGATCAGCTTCAGCAGGCCAGCGGTGACTATTCTCAGATCGCCGCCCGAATCACGGAAAAATACAAAGTTCCAGTTGCCGTCGGACGGACAGGCCAGCTGAGCCGCTCAGACCTGGCCCAAGATGATTGCCTGAACGACCTGCAGGTTCAGCCCGGCATGAATCTGCGTCTGGCCGATGTCGTCTTCGCTGTATCAACCGATTCTGTCCCGCAAAAATCAAAAATCATGGATTATGTTCCCCGTATGTGGGCAAATGTTGGTCCCATGAACGGCGGCTATTATTCACAAAAGGACGCCAAATATTTTGAGATAACAGCAATCTGCCGCGTCATTAACATCCAGAAAGCCACCCCCGCCGAATCGGTGGATACCGAGTACAATGTTGCCGGCGCTGTTTTTGACAAGACCCAGGCAGACCAGAAAGTCTTCCAGCTGAAAAAACAGGTCACCGAAGATCTGCGAAAGCAGTTGGCCATGACCGAAGCCGCCGCCCGAGCCGAAGAATTC
Organism: Sedimentisphaerales bacterium; assembly: GCA_016935635.1. GTDB lineage: Bacteria > Planctomycetota > Phycisphaerae > Sedimentisphaerales > Anaerohalosphaeraceae > Anaeroglomus. The sequence continues at coordinate 16,332 of JAFGQP010000098.1, read as the reverse complement.
AAACAGCTTATCGCTGCCAGCGACTGGGACAAGGCCATTGAGCAGTACAACACCAAATACGCCCCCAAAGACCCCAACACCGTCGCCAGCGAAGCCTTCAGAAAACTGGCGGTCACGTCTTTACCGCGGCAGCTGCTGATTTCCGACAGCGATCTGGCCAGAATGCGGCAGATAGCAGCCGGCAATCCAGCGTATATGGATTACATGAAAAATCGTGCTGTCAACAACATGCTTAACAAATTATTTTTTGCTATCCTTGGCGACAGGGATGAATCCGGCGTGATCTCTGAAACATTCGAATTCAAGCCCGGCTTGGCCTGGTATGTAACCAAAAGCATCAAACGCCAGCCTGCGGCCAAAGAAGATTATCTCGACAACAAAATCGCATCCGCAATGCAGACCAATCTCATGGATACCGTCGGACTGGGTCTGGTTCATTTCAATCCGCAAAATATTCGTACCCGTTTGAATTATACCCCGGTGATCATTCAGGAAGCCCAGGAAGCCGCAGACGCTCCGGCAGACCAGGCTTCTGAAAAATAAGGAATCATCATGGCGTATCGAACCAAAGCTGATTTCCTGCTGTGGCTGGCGGTCGTGGGACTGGCCGGGTGGATTGTTCCCGGCGGCGGTCACTTTCTGATTCAGCAGCCCAAACGCGGTATCGTTATCTTTGTTACAATCACCCTGACCTTCTGTCTGGGCTTGTATATTGGTTCGATTGGCGTCATCGATTCGGTCGGCGGCTGGGCATGGTACCTGGGCCAGATGCTCGCTACCCCCGCGGTGCGCATTCTGGACGGGATGACCCGAAGCGGCGATTATGTCAGCCGCGCAAGACCTCTTGACCTCGGCCAGATTTATACCGCGGTTGCCGGGCTGCTCAATCTGCTGAGCATTATCAGTGCGATGTACATGGCCTATAGCGGTCGCGGTGAATTGATTGGTGAGGAGGATGAAAATGCCTGAGTGGAATGTCATCCTCGCCTCATTCACCACCCCCGAACCCATCGGCACCACAGCTGTATCGATGCTGCTGATGTTCCCTCTGCTGGCGGCGATTTCCATTATTTACAAGACCACCAAGCTGCGCGCCTTCTTCTGGAAAACCATGATCCGGGAAACCGTCATTCTGTTCGGCGTGTTGAGCGGTTTTATGATTCTGGCGATTGTCGTGCTGAATCTGGTGGTCTGGCTGATGACCAGTTAGTCGGAACACTTCATTCTTCTTCCGGCAAAGGCTCCAGCAGCCCCAATTCCACCAGGGCATTGCGTGCAGCACGCTGTTCGGCGTCTTTTTTGGTAATCGACCAGGCACTCGGATAACGCCGATGATGAATCACTGCTGCGATTTCAAAGCATTTATTGTGATCCGGCCCTTTTTCATCCAGCAGCTCATACGCAGGCGTGGTGTTGTGATTTCTCTGGCAGTACTGCTGCAGCATGGACTTGAAATTATCCTGATGTTCATTGGCATCGGCCTGCATAATGACCGGCTCAAAGACCGACAGCACAAACTGCCTGGCCGCCTCCAGTCCGCCGTCCAGATAAATCGCTGCAATCAGCGCCTCCAGCATCCCCGCGGCAATCGAACCGGTCAGGGCCCGGCTGTTATCGGTCCCCTTGCCGACGCGGAAAAAGTCGATCAGCTTGAGTCGGGCAACCACCTCTGAACAGCTTTTGCGGGATACGACCGTGCTTTTAAGACGGGTCATTTCCCCTTCCAGATAAGAGGGAAATGTTTCGTAGAGGAATTGACAGATCACCAGCGACAATACTGAATCCCCCAGAAACTCCATGCGTTCATTGCTGTTGAGGCGGTCATCCGCCTGCGAGGAATGCGTCAGAGCTTCCTTCAATAATTCCTGATGCTCAAAATGATATCCGAGTGCCGCTTCTACCTGTGCAATATCTTCCGACCGCATGATCCCGTTTCCTTATAAAACCATGCAGGCAGATTGCGAAGACCGCTTCCGAAGCGGTTTTCGTAATATGCCTGAAACCAACTTGACAGCCTGATTATAAACAGTTTCGCCGGAATGTCAATTCATAAGATTGAAGTCGGTTTTCATCCCTTTTCAGCACAACCAGGGCACAAACCCGCGATTTATGTGGAACTCATCTGCAGACCTGCCAGAGCCAGAAACTGGTCATCCACAAATTTGAAGACTGAATCCAGACCTGTCAGCCGGAAGATGCCCATGGTCTGAGGTTTCATCCCGCACAGCACAAGCTGACGACTATTTTCATAGAGCATCTTGCGAAGCTTCAGCAGTTTGGCCAGGCTTGACGAAGTCACCAGGCTCACCCCGGCAAAATCAATCACCACATTGTTGCCAACAGTTTCCGAGACCATCCCGATTACGGTATGCAATTCTTCTCCGAGATAGGGCTCTTCAGCCAGGTTCACCAAAATAACATTTTCAGACCAATTTTGAATTCCCATATAGTACACTCCACAAAGACATTCCTTCCAATGCCGCAATCGCAATAAAGAACAATCGTTATGACGGGTATATCGTCTGGATAGGGCCGTTGATTCACCAGCAGATAAAAAAGTTTTACCATAACCCCTATTAACTGATATTCCTTCTCATGTATAGGATTTTAATATGGGACAGATTTAGTTGCTTTTAGCCCCCGGAATCGCTATAGTAAATCGAAGCGTAAGGGGGGATTTCGAGAGAGCACCGGGATTCATACACCAAATCATTGACCCCAAAAGGCTTATGTAATAAAGTCTCGCTTGTATTCCGGCGATAACCATAACGTGTATTCAAACAGATTGTCAAAGTCAGCAACACCTGAAATAGAGGTGAAATTATGAAAAACAAGAGTGCAGGTCAAATCGCATCGTATTTATTTATCGGACTGATATTGTCCGCGAGTCTTTACGCGGACCAGGTCGAATGGCGTATCTCGGGCGGCGGAAAAATCAAGCAAATCCGCTATTTCAATCAGCCGACAGCCGCCCAGGCCTCGACCGAAACGACAACGACCACTGCGCCATCAGTCTTAAGCTATACCGTTGATTCTCCTCCCGTGGATGGATTTGTTCCGTGGGTTACCGTTTTAACCACCAACAAGCGTGAAGAAGAGCTGGTGCTGGATGCCATCCAGGAGCCATCGATAACCGGCACGCTGACCAATCCAGACTACCAAACTCAGTACGCCATCGGAATTTTCGATACCGGGGCCAGCGCGCATGTGCTGGGCTATCAAAATGCCCAAATGCTTAATTTATTCAACAGCACCTACAAGACCAGCAATGTCACCGTCGTCAGCGGCGTCACCGGTGAAGTGGATGCCTGGGTCAGTCAGCCGTTTGGACTGTTTGCACAGGGGCTATGGGTGCTTGAGCCCAATACCCCAACCGATCCGACACCTGTTCTTCGCTCCACCGCCGACTTTGTCGGTGAAAGCAATGTCTCGGTATTGATGGGTGACAATCCCGGCTCGATGCTCGACCTGATTACCGCCATCGGAATCCCGTTGAGTGTGTACTATACGACCTCAATCAAGCCCGGCAACTCCGTAACGATTACCCGCAACGGCACCACTTATACCGCTCCGGAAGTGCGTATCTATTCGCAGGACGATCCGGGTATTCCATCCTATCCCAACAAGCTGCCTCTTGAATTACGACCTCTGGGTGCGGCGTATGTGCAGTACATTTCTTATGACCTGGAGGGCATCATGGGCATGCTGGTAGATCCCTTCGGCGGAGGCACGATGTCATTCAATCCCACAACCCCTTCGGTCATTATTGGTACCGGTACACAGAGCCTGTTTTTCGTCCACAGCGTGGATCTGGCCGAAGGAACCAGTTCGGCGATTGATAAAACACGCTTCATGCTGGACACCGGCGCCCAAATTTCCGTTATCAGTTCCCGTATCGCCGCACGGCTGAAGCTTAACCCGGCCAACCGGGATTTTGAAGTCGAAATCGAAGGCGTCACCGGCGAATCCATCATGGCGCCGGGCTTTTACCTGGACTCCCTGACCATGCCCGCCATCGGCGAATGGCTGGAATATACCAACGTCCCGGTGGTCCTGCTGGATATCTCCAGTCCCGAAGGCGGCAAACTGGACGGCATTATCGGCATGAATCTGTTCACACAGTACAATATCGTGATTCGAGGCGGCGGCTTGTTCCTTCAGGATGATCCCGTGCTTGAATTCGAGCGGATCACCGCCCCGCTGGCCGGCGACATTGCGCCAGCTCCGGACGGGGACGGAATTGTGGACATGCAGGATCTGGGCGCTTACAGCAGCGTATGGATGACCACCAGCCAGTCTGCAAACTGGAACGGCGATGCCGATATCGCTCCGGCAGGCCAGCCGGATAACACCGTCGATATTCAGGATTTAAACCAACTGGCCGACAACTGGCTGACCGGTTCCCTGTGAAACCTTTAGAGCGTTCTGATCACCAGTGCCAGCGGTGTCTGGATATTCAGGATATCCTGCGGCAGAACAAACAGCACACGATCGCCATGAGCGGCCCAGCCGTTTTTCATAATTACGCCGGTGGTTGTCGCGATGAAATCATCAAAATTGCAAGGCCGGGCCTGACAAATGCTGACCACGCCGTAATGCAGGCTCATCTGCCGGGCAATCAGCGCATCCGGACAGACCGTCAGAACCGGCACGTCCATCCGGGCCTTACTTAACAAACGCACACTATGCCCGGCCTGTGTCCAGACGACCGCCAGTTTCGTCTTGACATGATCCAGCATCTGGGCAATCGCACGCGCCACTGCCGCAAGTTCGCCCAGCCCTGGTTCGGTCTCAATCATCAGACGCTCAATGTCCTGCTGGTCCTGCCAGGTCTCAATGCGATGGCAGATATGAGCCACGGCTTTAACCGACTCAACCGGATACTTGCCCACCGCCGACTCGCCGGACAGCATAATGGCATCGGTAAAATCCATCACCGCATTGGCCACGTCGCTGGCCTCGGCCCGCGTTGGCGAGGCATTCTGAATCATCGATTGCATCACCTGGGTGGCCACAATCACCGGCTTGCCAAGTTTGCGGCACATCCTGGCGATGCGTTTCTGGGCCAGCGGCACCTCGGCAATATCCATCTCCACCCCCAGGTCGCCGCGGGCAACCATCACCGCATCCGCCGCCTCCAGAATAGACTCCAGATTCTCCAGAGCCTGCGGTTTTTCGATCTTGGCAATCACCCGTATCCACGAATCCCGGCTGGCCAGATATTCCTTGAGATGGTGAATCTCGGCCGCCGTCTGCACAAAGCTCAGCGCCAGATAATCCAGGTTATTGTGAATCGCCCAGTCCACCCAGCGCCAGTCCTTTTCGGTGATGGCGGGAATACTCAGTTTCGAATCGGGCAGGTTAATCCCCTTATTACTCAATACCGCTCCTCCGATAAGCACCTTGCAGCGGACCTCGGCGGCGGTCTTTTCCATCGCCGTCAGCACAAGCTGACCATCATCAATCATCACGCGCTGGCCGGGCAGGACATCCTGCACAAAGGCCGGATAGTTCGTCCCGAACCGATGCAAATCCCCCACCGGACAATCCGAACAGATGACCACCTCCTCGCCGGGCTGGAGAACCTGTCCTTCCGGCTCAATCCTGCCGATACGCAGCTTGGGGCCGCACAAATCGCCCAGCACACAGATTTCGTAAGTCAACTGCCTGCGAATCTGGTTAATCATATTCAGCCGCTGCTGATGCTCTTCGAAGGTGCCATGTGAAAAATTCATGCGGAATGTTGTCACGCCGGATTGAATCATCTCCAGCAGCACCGCCTCGCTGCTGCAGGCCGGCCCGATCGTTGCCACGACTCCCGTTTTTGTCAGAATCATCTGTGTCCCCTTTATCCTCTGGTCCGGCCCGGCTCGCACCATGTGCGACAAAACCCGTCCTGTTTAATCCATCCGTCATCTTATCCCGATGGCTGGTCAAATTATATAAGAAGGCATCGGTTTTGTCCAGTTCATATGCATTCATGTTTATTCTCAGCACAGCGACCTCGCCCACATCCTGACTCCACCTGACTGTGCCACAAGTCACCCCACCATAGGGTTGCGTGAGCGTGGCAAGCCAAGCTCAGCCTGGCCGTGGACGTTACCCTGTGCCTATTGCACTTTGGCCTGACTTTATTGTGAATACGGAACGACTTTTTCTAAGAATCCCCATCTGCGTCAGGGTGCAAAATCTGCGATAAAGGTGCAACAAACCATATCCTGAATTCTCCTGTTTTCGGATTCCGTCCCTATGTGGTTCATTTTCCTTGACGTTATGGCTAAAGTAGGTAACAATATCTCTGTTTTTCTCTGTCCGAAATCGATGCATTCGAAAATGGTGGTATAGAATGACTGAAATAAACCAATCAACGGGCCCAGCCCGCTTTGGATTGCCGGCCTGCCTGATTATCTGGGCAGGCATAACCGTCTTTGGCTTTTATGCCTCCACGCACATGGTGGCCGCGGGAGATACCTGGGTCGCCCTGGCCTGCGGCAGGCACCACGCCAACCACGGCGTCGAGGTCGTGGAGCCGTTCAGCTTCAATTCGCACAAGCCCGGCCCCACCGAGGAGCAACTGGAAGGCTGGCCTGTTTGGACGCACGGCCTGATTCGCACCATCCACCCCACCGGCTGGATTAACCAGAACTGGCTGACCCACCTGACCTTTTATGAACTGGTGCATTTATTCGGTACAGAAGATAATTCCAATTACAACATGCTGATTGTCTGGAAATTCGCCCTGTTCATTGCGACAGCCTTTGTCGTCTATGCCCTCGGGCGGGTGATCGGAGTCAATCCGCTGCTGGCGGGGATCGCGGCCTGTTTTGCCATGATTATCGGCAGGTCCTTTTTTGACATTCGTCCGGCCTGCTGGTCGAATTTCTTTGTGCCGCTGTATCTGCTGGTACTGGTACTGGCGGTGTATCGCAATATCCGCTACATCTGGCTGCTGATTCCGCTGGTCGTTGTCTGGGCCAATTTCCACGGCGGCTACATCTACGCCTATATGATGATGGTACCCTTCTGCGGACTACATGCGGTCTCGCTGATGAGCAGGACCCGCCTCCGCACCATCCCGTTTAAGCATACCCTGACCATCGGTTATGCGGCCATTGCGTCCTTTATCGCAATGGTGATTTTCAATCCGTATCATCTGACCAACCTGACGCACACCTTCGAAATCAGTGTCAGCAAACACGCCGAATCCTGGCGCAACGTCAACGAGTGGCGCCCGGCGTTCAGCTTTCTTGACGAGAAAACCAAGACCCAGGGCCCCAATCCCGTCGGTGACGAGGAAGCCTTCGGGGTGATGTGCATCATTTTATTGGTGATCTTCATCGTCTGGCTCATCGGTCATCTTCTCCGCCCCAATCTGCTGACGGATAAACGCATCAAGCCCGCCGACATCGAAAAACAGTACGCCCACTGGCCCAAAATTGACCTGCCCCTGGTGGCGATTGCCCTGATGACGACCTATATGGCGGTCCAGTCCCGCCGGTTTATCGCGATTGCAGGCCCGGCCGTCTGCCCGGTCATTGCCCTCCTGCTCCAGCAGGCCTGGCAGACCATCACCGCCGCAGGCCGATACAAACCCGTAAACAGCCTTGAACCGATGCCGGTTCCCCGGACGTATCGCTATCTGAGCATCGGCCTTTACAGTGCGGTCTGTCTGGTCCTTGGTTTATACTGGGGCGGCGCGTTCTATAAAATCTATCTGGCCCCGTGGCCGGAAGACAGCGTTTATAATTCCGTCTTCATGCGGATGACCGCCTCCAATGTCAAGCCCATCGACGTCTGCCGGTTCATCAACGACAACCAGATGACCGGGCGGATGTTCAACTACTGGACCGAAGGCGGAGCGATTGCCTTTGGCCAGAAACCCGACCCCGCAACCGGCGAAATCCCGCTGAAGCTCTTCATGGACGGCCGGGCACAGGCGGCCTATGACCACGATACCTACACCAAATGGCAGGTCATCTATGGCGGCACAGAATGCCCCGCGGTCAAGAATGCCTACCTGGCAGGCCGAGCCATGACCGATTCAGACTACCGGGCCATGGCCGAATGGATTAACCAGGTGCTCAAGCCCTACGAGGTCTGGGTCGTCCTGGTCCCCATGAGCCAGGGAAATTCCGACTTCATGAAGGCCCTGTCGCGCTCAGGCAACTGGAAAACGGCCTATTACGACAACTGCCAGTGGATGATGGTGGACACTCGCCATGCAAAGGGCGAAACGCTCATCAGCAGCATCATCAACGGCACCGCCGCATTCCCCAACGAGCTGTCGCGCCACATGACGCTGACGAAATTGCTGCCGACGGTCTACAACAGTAATCTGGCGGCCAGGCTGGATCAGTCAGCAGCGGAGGCCTTCCGCATTCGGCCCTGCACGGCAACCCTGATTGAACTGATTAACGCGGGCATGACCACCGGCAATCACAAGCTGATTCTGGAGCAGTTGACTCATTTTCTGACGGACTTCGAGGCCAATCGTGCCGCGTATCGGCTGAAAAACGGATACCTTGAACGCCTGCGATGTGCGATTATCACCGCCGACAACCTCAGCCGGAATATGCCGGCCAAGAAGCAGGACTATATCAACCTGTCCAATGATTACAAAGCGGAAGGCGAAGCAATCATCAACCGTGCGATGTGGTAACCTATGGAAAAACCCAAAAACACTTCCAATTCCGCCGCAGGAAAACACCATTCCATCAGCGCCTTTTTCCCCTGCTTCAATGAACAGGCCACCGTCGAACCGCTGACCCGCAAGACGGTCGCCGTGCTGCAGAGCCTGACCGATGATTTTGAAGTGATTATCGTCAACGACGGCAGCAGCGACCAGACCGCTGCGATTGCCGATCGGCTGGCCCGGGAAATCCCGCAGGTTCGCGTTGTGCACCACCCGCATAATATGGGCTACGGCAAAGCCCTGCAGTCGGGCTTCCGGGCGGCCGCCAAAGAGCTGGTTTTCTACACCGACGGCGACAGCCAGTTCAACGTGGAAGAACTGGCCGACATCCTGCCCCTGATCGAACGCTATGACATCGTAAGCTGCTATCGTCTCAACCGGCAGGAAGGCCTGGGACGCCGCTTCAATGCCTTCTGCTGGACCCGGCTGGTGTGCCTGGTCTTCGGCCTGCGGCTGCGGGATATCGACTGTGCCTTCAAACTCTACCGCCGCTGCATATTCGATACGATGAATCTGATCAGCACCGGCGCCCTGATTGATACCGAAGTCCTGGCCCGGGCGACCAAACAGGGTTGCACCATCGTCCAGAAAGGCGTCCGCCATTATCCCCGTGTCGCAGGCAGACCCACCGGCGCCAAGCTGCGGGTCATCCTGCGGGCATTCCGGGAATTGTTTCATCTGTACGGACAAATACGTAATGACACGAAAAAGATGTAATCGACATATTTATTCCGCAGGGCGGCTCGCGAAAGCCACCGGCTTTGCGGATTTGTTCTGCCTGCCCCAGCGATTCTATTCAGGAACACAATAAATCATGAATACCACACAATTACCTCAATTGATACGCCCCGACCTGCAGGCGCATATTTATTCCGACCAGTTATTGACCAATGTCCGCAACCTCCGCACCTTCTGTCCGGCCCGGACGCGGTTTTGTGCCGTCGTCAAGGCCAACGCCTACGGGCACGGTATCAGCGAGGTCGTCGGGATTCTTAGAAACTACGTCGATGCCTTCGCCGTGGCGACCTTCTATGAGGCCCTGCACATCGAACCGATGACCGGCGGCAAACCGATTCTGATTCTGGAGCCGGTCAACCCGGCCTATACCCCCGAGCAAATCAAGCTGTGCGCCCGGTATGGATTCCACTGCGAACTGTCCTCGCTGGAGGGGGTGGAGTATGCCCACAGGGTATTGCAGGGATCCGACCTGCGTATCAGTCTGCATCTGAATGTCGAAACCGGCATGGGGCGCTGCGGGCTGGATGAACCCATCTGCTCGGCCATTCTCCAGCGGCTGCCGGACTGCCCCAATATCAAACTGGCCGGCGTTATGACTCATTTTGCCACCGCCGACGAAGACGACCTGTCTTATGCGTACGAACAACTGTTCCGCTTTGAGCGATTCCTGACCAAGCACCAGCTTAAAGATCGCAATGATATCATTATTCACGCCTGCAACAGCGCCGGCACCCTGAAAATCCCGCAGGCTCACTATGACATGGTCCGCTGCGGTGTCTCGATGTACGGCTACTATTCCCGGCCGATGAAAAATCCGCCGGTCCCGCTGACGCCGGCATTGAAACTCCAGGCGCCGATTACCCAATTAAAAAAAATTCCCGCCGGCCATTCGGTCAGCTACGGCCGATCATTTATCCCCAAACGCGACACCCTGGCCGCCATTGTGTACCTGGGGTATGCTGATGGGTATCGCCGATGCTTTTCCAACCGTGCCCAAATGAAAATCGACCAGTCGCTGGCCCCGGTCGTCGGTCGCGTCTGCATGGACCAGGTCATCCTCGACGTCACCGATGTCCCCAATGTCAAACTGGGCCAGATGGTCACGGTCCTGGATAACCAGCACGACTCCCCCTGCGGGGCTTATGCCCTCTCGGAGCTGGCCGATACCATCTGCTATGAGATTCTGACGATGATTCATTCCCATGTCAAACGCATTGTTCATTAAGGATTAACCGGCCTGTATGCCCACCCGATTGAAAGAAAAAACAGTCTATAATCTATTCGTATACGGCTCGCTGCGGGAACCCACGATTTTCGAATCCGTCTGCGGCCTGAGCTTTACCCTCAAGCCCTCCCGCGTGTATGAGCCGCAGGTCCTGTTTGCGGAACTGGCCATGCTGGACGGCTTCCGCCGGGTCAGCCCCGACAACGTCTATTTTTATGCCATCCGCGAACCGGACTCCAAGATTCAGGGCTTTGTCATCCACAACATCCCGGCCTCGGCGATGGCGGTGATTGACAAATACGAAGGTAAGCTCTACACCCGTGACACCGTCACCGTCAATACCGCAACCGGGCCAGTCTCGGCACAGGCCTATCTGAACCGCAACCGTGATATGAAAAAACAGTTTGGCGACCGCTTTCACGTCAACCTGATTCACGAACTCTGGCTGCGCAAGCGGATTGAAAACTTTTTCGCCAAGCACACCCGCCCTGGCGAGACCTCACCGGATGCCGATACCGAACGCCGCGCCAGACGCGAACTCATCGGCACCACCGAACGCGACCTGGTCATCAGCCACCTGGGACAGGACGCCGTCAGCGATTATTATCTGGAGCACGAGTTGTCCCGCCCGGTCCCGTCTATCAAGGATTTGTTTCACGACGACCAGGCCCGCCCCTATATCGAAAATTATCTGACGCTTGTGGTGCGGCAGACCCTGCTTAACCAGTTTGAATATTATCTTCAGTCGCGGTACCGGTTTGAGTTGGACCGGATGGTCAAATCCACACGCTATTATACGCGTGCCATTCCCCTGCTGATTGCGCTGCGGATGCTGAACTTTAACACCGCTGCCGTGGATTTACTGCTCAAACGCTGCTTTGAAGCCCTGCCGCTCAACGGCAGGCACGACCTGCTGGACTATGTGAAATTCGCCGTCGTCGCCGCCGAGAGCATGTTTGACGGCCGCGTCGCCCAGAGCAGCATGCAGATTCTCCGCTACAATCTCCAGCCCGGACTGGTCCCGATGGGGGCGGAAATGGAATTCAGCAACCTGGGCTATCGGGCCGTGCTGAAAAATGTATCCGATAAAGATGCGTCCTTTGACGGCTTTCGCTGGTTCGGGCGGTTCGCTCTGGATGTATTGACCTGGAAACTGGGCGGTTACATCGACGACCACACCGGGGCATTCCGGCCGGGAAGCTGCGGCTTCTTTGAACTGGCACCCGGACGTCTGACCACCCAGGGCGAAGTCTCCAAGCCCGCCACCGCCGACCCCTGCATGCTCAGCCAGCTCATCCGCGAAATTGCCGCATTTTACCCGATTCAGCCCCACAGCCTGCACCTGTCGTTCCAGATTCGCCGACGGCACATCGGACATCAGACCGTCCTGCCGCTGGATTTCGTTAAATGCCTCTTTGTCCTGGGCGGCGGCCTCCAGCTTTCCGATACCGGACGGGTCTTCATTACCCGCATGAGTCAGGATGAAATCCGCCGCGACCAGTACGGTGAAGAACTGGTTTTCGCCCGTACCAGCAAACGACACTCGACCATGACCGGCGAGGATGATCTCGGAATGGAACCTAAATTTCAACCGACCAACTATGTTCAGCAGTATAAATTCATCCGGCTGGACGCACGCGCCAACTATGAGCCGCTGATTCTGGCGCTGAAGGGGCTGCAATTATCGATTAATCCCGGCGATTACCTGACCCCCAGGCAGTTGGCAAGCAATCCGCGATTGCAGGATGAGTACGAGGAATTGAAAAGCTGGGCGGCCAATCCCACGGTTATAACACCGCATGCTCTGCGGAAATTTCTGGGCACCATTCGCGACGGGCTGATGCAGGAAGCCCATCACAAAGCCTACCATAAGCGGCATTACATCGAATGGGCCGTCGGTGCCGTCGAAACGCAAATCCAGTTATTCAATCAGCAGTTGGAAAAACAGCACTAACCTGCAATCCTTCTCAGGATTGCAGGCTGTGTGACTGATATTACACGTGAATAGATTAAATCATCTCACGCACTTTGGCAACCAGGGCCTTGACCCGACCCACCGAAGCATCCAGCATCTGCTGTTCTTCGGCGGTCAGTTTTAATTCGATGACCTTTTCGACGCCATCTTTGCCCAGTATCACCGGCACCCCCACATACGCCCCGCCGACATGATACTGTGCATCACACCAGGCACAGCAGCTTAATACGGCTTTCTTGTCCTGAAGGATGGCCTCAGCCATGCGAACCGCCCCGGCCGCAGGAGCATAATAGGCGCTGTATCCCAGCAGATTGACAATTTCAATGCCGCCGTTACGGGCGCGATCCACCAGCCGCTGAATCACCGAAGCCTCCATCAGCTCCGGCAGCGGAATCCCCGCCACCGATGTGTAACGCGGCAGCGGCACCATATCATCGCCATGGCCGCCCATCAGTACGCCGGTTACATCCCCAACACTGACGTTCAGTTCCTGGGCAACAAAATAAGCAAAGCGAGCTGAGTCCAGCACCCCCGCCATGCCCATCACGCGGTTCTTCGGAAAACCGCTGACCTGGCCCGCCACGTCCACCATCACATCCAGCGGATTGCAGACCACAATAATGTAGGCATTCGGGCTGTACTGGACGACCTGTTCGGTTACGCTTTTGACAATTTTCGCATTTGTCGCCAGCAGGTCATCCCGGCTCATGCCCGGCTTGCGGGGAACGCCGCTGGTAATAATCACAACGTCGCTATTGGCCGTGGCCGCCCAGTCTGTCGTGCCGCGGACCTGCCCGCCGAATGGATACACGCCGCTCATCTCGGCCATGTCCAGCGCCTTACCCTCGGCAAGTCCTTTGACAATATCCACCACCACCACGTCCCCCAGATTGCGCTGGGCTGCTATTTGGGCCGTTGCCGCTCCGACATTGCCTGCACCCACGACAGTAATTTTTTGCCTGCTCACGTTAGTCTCCATTGTTTAAAATTGTTTGATTATGCCGCATCATATTACACAAAATACCGAAAAAGGTGTTGGCCGCATATATTTATTTATATACAATCCACATCTTTATCCGGAAGTACAAATCGTTGTGCAATTATAAAACAACACGCGGCAAAAGAAAAAATATTTTCCAAAATCCCCTTTTCCGCCCCAGATACAACGGATTTTTTCTTGCAAAAACAGCTAAAATCCTTTACTTTCTTTAGGTCTTTGAGTGCTTATGGCGACGTACCCAAGTGGCTCAAGGGGACGGTTTGCAAAACCGTTATTCGTCGGTTCGAATCCGACCGTCGCCTTTTCTTGTTTTCCCCCTCTTTTATGTCCTATAATAATTCTATTTTCATTTGACTTTCCCGTTTTAGATTTCTAGAATGGATACCGTTTTGGTGAGAAAACACTTTTGTTGAGGAGAGGTAAAAAATGAGAAAACTTTGGATTACCTCGATAATGGGATGGATTCTGAGTGTTGTGATTTGTCCTGCGTTCGCTTCGGATTTCCCAACGATGAATTCCTATGATTATCGATTTGAAGTTCCGCATGAAATCAATGATTCTGCTGATATTTTGATTCACACACGTTTTTCAATTCCTGAACCGGCCACGCTGGCACTGTGTGGAATCGGACTATTGATTTTTCGTCCCAAAAAGAGATAATAGATATCGGCTCGTATGAGCCTGTGATTATGATGTTAACCGGAGGGGTTATACATAGCATAAGGCCGCGGTAAAGAGGGTGTTGCCGCGGCCTGTGTCTTTACTGGCCATTCTTATTTTCAGACCGCCGCCGCTGAAAAAATGCCTGCAATTGAAACCTGCAATCCTCCTGCAATACCCCGCTGACCATCTCCAGCCGATGATTGAGCCGGCCGTCCTGCACGATATTGTACAGGCTGCCGCAGGCCCCCGCCTTGGGATCATCGGTCCCGAAGACCAGCCGGTCCACCCGTGCCAGCACCAGCGCCCCCGCACACATCGGGCACGGCTCCAGCGTCACATAAATCGTGCAGCCATGCAGCCGCCAGTTGCCCACCGCCTCCGATGCCTGCGTCAGGGCAATCATCTCCGCATGGGCCGTGGGGTCATTAAGCAATTGCCGCTGATTATGCGCCCGGGCAATCACACGGTTTTCATACACGATGACCGCGCCAATCGGCACATCCCCGTTTTCTTCGGCGATATAGGCCTGGTCAATCGCCATTCGCATATATCGCTGGTCCAGATTGTTTTGATCAGAAATGTCCATTAAGCCGTTTAGCCGACATGCACCTTACTCGCCAGAATCCCTGGCACAGGTCTGGCATTGTCATTTTCGAAAATACCCCCAAGGGGATTCGAACCCCTGTTTCCGGGATGAGAACCCGATGTCCTGGGCCTCTAGACGATGGGGGCGGGATCGCTGAATAGTTACGATCAGCGTTTTTAAGCCTTGAATTATTCATGACTTAAAAAAATAGCGGCGAGTGGATTTGAACCACTGACCACGGGCTTATGAATCCCACGCTCTACCCCTGAGCTACGCCGCCTTGAACAGGTTTCTAAGCCTGCCAGAGTCTGAAAAGTATAGCGATTTTTCTCATGCTTGCAAGAGGTTTTCGATGGATTTGTTCGATTTTGGCTCAAAACAGCTTGATTTTCAAGGCAAAATGGACGAAACTGAGAGCCGATGATAATTAATGAATTATTTTATAGCCTTCAGGGCGAAGGCCGCCTGGCCGGTGTCCCCAGCCTGTTTCTCCGGCTGGCAGGATGCCCGTTACGCTGCCGCTGGTGCGATACCCAATACGCCCAGAGCGGCTCAGCAGGGAAAAAATTTACCCCCGAATGGCTTTCTGAACAAATCCAGAGTTATCCGGCCCACCATATCGTTATTACGGGCGGTGAACCTATGACCCAGCCTAATCTCTTGGGCTTTATTAAAATGGTCCGCCGGCCGGGAGTTCACCTGACCATCGAGACCTCGGGCATCATGTTTATCCCCGATTTGCCCTGTGAATTGATGAGCATTAGCCCTAAATTATCCAATTCCACCCCGACCGACCCTATCCAGGCTTCCACCCACGAACGGATTCGCCTGAATCTGGCCGCCATACGTCAACTGATGGGATCCTATCCCTACCAGCTCAAATTCGTCATCGACACCCGTGCCGACCTTGATGAGGTCGTCCGCACCATCCATCAGCTTGGCCAGGTCCGCCCGCAGGATGTCTTCCTGATGCCCCAGGCAACCGATCGCCAGCAATACCTTGAAAAATCCATGTGGCTGGCCGATTACTGCCTGCGTACCGGATTTTCATTCGGTCCGCGGCTTCAGGTCATGCTCTGGTCCGGCCAGCGCGGAAAATAACACATTCTCTCCGGAAAGCCCTCAAAAAAGGCTTGCCAAATCAAGGGGGTCAAGTATAATAGTTGTTCTGTCGAAAAGTGCTGGCCGGAAACGGCTTGCATGTGAACCTTTTAGCCCAGGTGGCGGAATTGGCAGACGCGTCAGGTTGAGGGCCTGATGGGGATTACACCTCGTGCTGGTTCAAATCCAGTCCTGGGCAGTTTTTATACTGATCCTGCTTAAGCGGCTAAGTACGGAGGCTTTAACCTCGTGCTTGTTTTCTTGCGGAATAATCATATCCGTTGGGTATACCGCATTACGATTTCATTATCCGCAGAAAAAACTTCTCCATATTGGACGGAATATCCCCCTG
>JAFGQP010000097.1 GCA_016935635.1 Sedimentisphaerales bacterium | reverse complement strand
GTTTCGCCGGGCGTCGAGGTCACGCAGAAACTTCCGGGTGATATCCCATTTGTGATAGGCGACCATTTGAACATCGTTGAGGGCTTTGGGGTCGATGGCGGCCAGTGCCGCGGTGGTATCCGGGTGCAGCTTGATGATCTGAGCGGCTCGGCCATTGTCCATGCGGGTCTCGCGGACCGACTGCATATAATGATAAAACTCGTTGGGTGTTCGTGCCCGTCTCGCTCGCTTGCCATCGACAAAAAGCTGCTCGAAATACCATGTGCCGTTGGCGACTTCGGGCAAATGGGCCTTCCAGATGCCATCCTGATGCGGCTGCCAGTCGGTCACGGCTGTGCCTCCGCTGAAGACGGGTTTGGCTCCGGTGGCGGCCTGATAGACGACGGGATTTTGCGACTGGCCGCTGTCCAGTGCAGTCAGCTCAAGCGTCTGCGTCATCGCATAAATTCCATCACCGACGATGATGCGTACCGGCGTTTCGTTGGGTTCGCCGGCCTGCAGCCTGCGAATCACATCGCGTGCGGCGGTCAGTGTGGCCAGGGGGCCGTTGGATTTGTCAAGGTTGGGTTTGTCGTACATGCCCGACCAGGCATCATTGCCGTTGGGGCTGACATAGACGGTTACGGCTGCGGCGTGCGCAGACACGACCAGCATCACCGCAAGGGCAATGCTTGTGATGGGACATCGATGGGTCATGGGAGTTCTCGCTGTTAAGATTGAGTTACGGTGTGAACGGTCTTGCACCGCGGGCATTGTACTTTGTTGGTCGGCAGATTTGGCGGCAGTTTGAGTTTGACGCCGCAGGGGCAGTCAATAAAGGCGAAGCCCTGCTGCTGGCGGATGAAGTCGCCGAAGCGAATGCGCTGCTGGGCCCTGGCGGCGGCCTGGGGCTGCGGTTCGGACCGGGTGTCGGCCTGCCGGGTGGGGACGGATTCAGACTCTTTCAGTGCCGAGGCGGGAATAACGCCGGATTTGCCCGTGACCGAGCGATAGGCCTGGTCGTAATCCTGATAATTGGCGCCGTGCATCATTGCCCGCAGGACGTGGATGCGCTGTTCGGCTGAGGGGTGTGTGCTGAACAGGTTGGCTTTTGCCCCCCGGAAGGGACTGGAAATATACATGGGTGCGGTGACTTTATTGGCGGTTTGCATCGGGACTTTGCTGCCGGAGATTTTTTCCAGCGCACTAGCCAGCCCTTCCGGATAGCGTGTCAGCCGGACCGCGCCGGCATCGGCCAGAAATTCCCGCTTGCGCGACAGGGCAAAATACAGAATCTGAGCCATCAGCGGAGCCAGAATCGCGGCAACCAGGGCGATGATGATCATCAACCCCTGTGCGTTATTATTGTCGCGGCTGGAGTAGCGTCGATGCGAACCATATATCGTGCCCCGCAAAAAGACATCGGCCAGCAGGACGATGGTGCCCAGCATGATACCGGCCAGCGTGACAAACAGGATATCCCGGTGCACGATATGGCTGACTTCGTGGGCGATGACGCCCTGGAGTTCGTCGCGGTTGAGCTTGGCCAGCAGGCCTTCAGTGACTGCGACGGCTGCTTTGGACGGATTGCGTCCGGTCGCAAAGGCATTCGGCGACGGGTCGGGGATGATATAGACCTTGGGCATGGCCGGAAGCTGTGCGGCGATTTTCATTTCTTCGACGATGTTGAACAGCATCGGATGGACTTCGGGCGTGACTTCGACGGCGCCGCTGGAAGCCAGCAGTATCTGGTCGCCCGAGGAAAAGCTGATGAGGGTCATCACCAGCCAGACTCCGCCTGCGATCAGGATGCCGACGCCGACGCCCTGCGGGCCGACGAAGGCATAACCCAGCAAACCCCCCAGTCCCAGCAGCAGGCCGGCCATGGCCGTCAGCAGGATTATCGAGTTGCGCTTGTTAATCCGTATTTGTTCCCACATCGATAGAAAAATCCGAAATCTGAAATTCTAAATCCGAAACGCGAAGTTAAGAGAAATCAGAATTTTACTTTTGGCACTTCGCGTTCGGCGGGGCTTTCGATCTCAAAGAAATCGCGTTTAGTAAAGTTGAACATCCCGGCCACGATATTGCTCGGGAACATCTGGGTCTTGTTATTGTAGGTCAGCACGGCGTCGTTGTAGGCCTGGCGGGCGAAGGCGATCTTGTTTTCCGTGCTGGTCAGGGTTTCCTGCAGCGACAGGAAGTTCTGGTTGGCCTTCAAATCGGGATAGTTTTCCACCACCAGCATGAATTTGCTCAGGGCGTCGGTCAGGGCGCCTTCGGCTTTGGATGCCTCGGCGACATTTTTGGCTCCCATCGCCTGGCTGCGGGCCTGGGTGATGGATTCGAAGGTCTGCCGTTCGTGCTGCATATAGCCTTTGGCGGTTTCAACCAGGTTGGGAATCAGGTCGTGCCGCCGTTTGAGCTGGACATCAATCTGCGACCAGGCATTGTCCACCTGGTTGCGTCCGCCGACCAGTCCGTTGTAAATGCCGATGACAACCACAGCCGCCACCAGAACCAGACCGCCCAGCAGCAGGAACATCATCATCATTGCACCTAATCCAGCCATTTTAAATCTCCTTTCGCAGTTTTAAGGGTTTGCCGGCCTTGCATAAGGCTTGCAAAAACCTAAGATTTCATATCTCCAAACATCTCTTTTAGCATCCGTACGACTTTTCCGTCCGGGTCCACTTGTCCGTTTTCGAGCACCCGGGCCAATTCCCCTCGGTCGAACCACAGGCCGTGGGCCGGACAGCGATCCAGAAGAACCTTATTATGGACAGTGCCGAAGTTGACTTTTTCCATTTTTTTTCGGCAAATCGGACATTTTCGCACGGTTTCAGTGCAATTTTGGGCCGCTGTAAGAGAAGACATCACCTGGCGGGTCTGGGTTTCATCGGACAGCAAACTTTCCAATTCATCGGCATCGAGCCAGACACCCCCGCACGCTCCGCAAAAGTCGATTTCGACATGCTCCAATTCGGCCGTAATCATGGGTTGTTTGCAATTGACGCAATCCATAGTATTCCTTTCGTTCGGATGGCGAGGGTAATGGTAGTTCTTTTGGCAAGGTTTGTCAAGGTTTACGCCGCCCAATGTCCTGAAATCCGATGCCGTTTTGTCTTGACTTTGGATGCAATCCCCATAATATTGTTCAAATTGTTACAGTAATTAAGCTGCCATGAATTCGAACAGACAACCCGGAAAGGTTGCCCATGATAGTCGATTGTCATACACATTTATATTCTGATGGGACGCGGATTTCGCCGCAAGAGCATCGCACTGCCTGCAAGGACTTGGATGCCTGCATTGTTCTGGCCGGCTGTCAGGCCGATCGCCGCAGTGCAAATGAGGCCCTGACCGACTATGTCCGGCAGAACAGCAAGGCCGTTGGTTTTGCCACGGTGAACCCGACCGAAGACCCGGTGACGGCCCGACAACTGAAAAAAGAAGTGCTGGATAAAGACCTTCGCGGTCTTGTTTTGTATTGTGCCGAGGAGCGGTTTCATCCGGCCAACAGCCGGGCGATGAATCTCTATGAGGCGGCCGCAGAGCTGAATCTGCCTATATTTTTCCATAATTGTCCCCCGTTCAGTCAGCAGGCGGTGATGGATTATGCTCGGCCGTTCCAGTTGGATGAGATTGCCCGGACGTTTCCGACGCTCAAAATGATTGTCGGGCGGATGGGTTTTCCCTTTATCGAGCAGACCTGGTGTCTTTTGGGAAAACACGAAAATATGTTTGCCGATTTGACCATTATTCCGCAGAAGGTCTGGGAAGTGTATAACCTGGTGATGTCGGCGTATGAGGCCGGGGTGATGGATCGGCTGCTGTTCGGCAGCGGGTATCCGTATGCATTGCCTCAGACCTGCATCGAGGCCCTGTTGGGCTTTAACAAGATGCTGTCGGATACGCATCTGCCGCAGGTGCCGCGGGAAAAGCTCCGCAGCGTCATCGAACGCGACAGTCTGGCTGCCCTGGGCCTCAAATAAAAAATGATAAACCGTAAGACCGCTTTTTGGCGGTCTTTTTTTGTGCTATCAATTATTGATATGATGCAATCGTATGAGTCGTGAACATTGGGGAAGTAAGCTGGGGGTGATTCTGGCCGTGGCGGGCAGCGCCGTCGGTCTGGGCAATTTTCTTCGGTTTCCGGGCATTGCTGCCGATAACGGCGGCGGGGCGTTCATGATTCCCTATTTCGTTTCTTTCCTGCTGTTGGGGCTGCCGCTGATGTGGATTGAGTGGACCATCGGGCGGTTCGGCGGCGGGTTTGAACACAGTACCGCCCCCGGCGTGTTTCAGACGATGTGGCAAAAGAACCGCTTCATCAAATACTTCGGCGTCATCGGTATCTTCGGCCCGACGGTTATTTTTATCTATTATACCTATATTGAATCGTGGCTGTTGGGGTATGGCGTTTTTTCTTTGACGGGACGTTATGCCGCCTGTACGGATTCGACGCAAATGGCTGAGTTTCTCAAGGGCTATCAGGGTCTGGTTCACAATGATTATTTTTCCGGTCTCGGGCCGGCGTATATCTTTTTTCTGATTACGTTTATCACCAATATTACCGTGTTGTGTTTTGGAATCCGCGGAGGCATCGAGCGAGTCTGCAAGTGGGGGCTGGTGGTTTTGTTTGGTCTGGCGGTGATCCTGGTGGTGCGGGTGCTGACGCTCGGGGCGCCGGACTCGGCCAGGCCCGAATGGAATCCGATAGTGGGGATGGGTTTTCTGTGGAATCCCCAGTGGGAAAAACTCAAAGAGGCCAAGGTCTGGCTGGCGGCGGCGGGGCAGATATTCTTTACCCTGAGTGTCGGCTTTGGAGTCATTTTGACCTATGCCAGCTACCTGACTAAACAGGATGATGTTGCCTTGTCCGGGCTAACGGCGGCGACGACCAATGAACTGGCCGAGGTGATTCTGGGCGGCAGTATCGTTATTCCAGCGGCGTTTGCATTTCTCGGCCCGCAGGTCTCACAGACCATTGCCGGGCAGGGGCTGTTTGATTTGGGCTTTATCACCATGCCGCTGATTTTCGAAAAGATGGCCTATGGGACTGTAT
>JAFGQP010000009.1 GCA_016935635.1 Sedimentisphaerales bacterium | reverse complement strand
TATAGACTTAAACTGTAGCCCGTTTTTCCAGAATTTCCATACATTTTTTGCAATCGAGATGAATTTGGTCGATTAAAGCCTCTTTATTCTCGAACCTTTGCTGGCCGCGTACCCACTCCACAAACTCCATCGCCAGGTATTTGCCATATAAATTTTCGACTTTCGACTCCAGAATATGAGCTTCGATCAGAAGCGGATAATCACTCAGAAATGTTTTAGCCCGGCCCAGACTGAAGGCTCCCGGCCGGCGATGCCCGCCCACGCACACCTCCTCCAGCGACTCACCGACAATTACAAATCCCGCATACACCCCCTCGTCCGGAATAATCTGCTTTTCCGGATAAATATTTGCTGTCGGGAATCCCAATTCCCGCCCGACGCCGCGTCCAGGCACAGTCTTGCCGACAAGGCGATATCGCCTACCCATAACACTGGCCGCCTCACGCACTTCACCTTTTTCCAGCAACCTGCGAACCAGCGAACTCGAACATACCACTGATCGCCTATCCGAATCCAGATGAATTTCTCGATACGGCACCTCGACCACCTCAAATCCCCAACTTTGCCCAAGCTGACGCAAAACCTGCACATTGCCGCTGCGGCCATAACCAAAATTGAAATTTGGACCTTCGACCACCGCTTTGGGGCCTACGGTTTTCATCAGAAATTCATCGACAAAATCCTTTGGTGAAAGATTCAGCAGACTCAGGCTGTCGGTAATCACTACAAGCTGGTCCACACCAGCTTGCTCCAGCAGCTTGATTTTCATGGGCAAGGGACTCAGCACGCCGGGGGCTTTTTCCGGATGCAATATCGCTGCCGGATGTGGTTCAAAGGTCATCGCCGTTACAGGCCCGGCCGGGCACATGTCCCGACAAGTCCGAAGGATATTTTGATGCCCTAAATGCAGGCCGTCAAAGTTGCCAATACTGACCGCACCGCCTCGCCGTATCTGCTCTAATCGTCCCGAATCGAAAACCTGCATCGCCATTCTCTGCTTTCAGCTAAATCCATTCACACACATTCTCGCATCAGCATCATATCCATACCTTATCACTCAGTAAATGAAAATTATCCAGCATGCCAGGCTGGTGTTTACTTGTTTTTCCTTTTCCATTTTAACAAACAAAACTCCAGCCGCCGCGAATTTCAACACAGCGCCAGACATTTTTCGTATCCACGCCGGATACAACAATACAACATAGAACACATGCCATCACATGGTTCGGTATACCGCAAGGGTTGAACTTTATAAAAGATTGGATTTCAGTTCGATTAATTGTTCATTTTACAGCGAATATCTTCATTTTTATCGGCCCTATCGATGATTTTGGCAATTCCTGTTGCGTAAAAACTGCATTAAACGTTATAATTCAGCTGGGAAGACAAACTTGCATTTTGTTCCAGCAGGAACAAAACTCTTGCAGCCAGAATAGGCAGAGGGGACTTATGTCCAAACACATTGAAATTACAGTCTTGGAATCCAGGCCGCTGGAAGCGTGCAGGCCGGCGGATCAGCGTCCGCATCGGGACAGGAAAGATTTTTTGAATCAGAATCCGCGCAGATTTTTGCGCCCGAGGTCTCATAAAATCATTGATATCAAATCAGAAATCAAGCCTCCAAAGCCTTACCCGATTGGTTTGTTTCTGGATATCCTGGCTTAAGATTTCCGCGCAATAAAAAAGGGCCGTAAGCGACGGCCCTGCCGGAAGAAATTGGATAATCCTTTATCCAGTTGCACAGAACCTTCCCTGGTTCTGATTCTTCTGCTTAGATACCATATTCGATAATTTTTTTGGCGGCCTGCCTGGCGGCCTGGGGCGTATCCAGTTGCCCGCTGAGCATCAGTTCACGGACTTCCTGAATCAATCCATGATCCGTATCCGGATTGTCCCGCAATGCTTTTTCAATTATCCGTTTATAATCCTCCCCCAGGTTAACGGCTGGAGCCGCAGCGTCTTTTCGCTGACTCCGTTTGCTTTCCGGAGTCGCAGCTTTGGCCGCAGTGCCTGCTGCAATGGTTATGGTTGGATCTATATAGGTCATTCCCCTCACCTTTCCGCAACAAAAATTAACAGTCTCATATCGTGTTTATTGTCGCAGTCGGCTGGTTAAACTAAAGAAAAATTCAGTCATTTTTAGTGAAATTATGTTATCGTACCTTTGGTCTTTGAACTTGAGATTTTGCCATCCGGAATTATCCCTATTTATTCTCCGGAAGAGTCCGGGTCACTTCATATATTACATACTTATGGAATGCCTTGGGGCTGTTTAAAACAACCTGCCATTCCATCGGCTGATAGCCGGTTCGCATCTGTGTTTCATAAAATTCTCGAATGCGAAGTTCGGTGTTTTTATCGGTACTGTCCCATACATCTTCAATCGCCCACAAAAGCCTGCCGTCTCTTAAATCCATCATCTTGATGTTCAGGGCAACCAGGAACTGCGGATAGGACCGATAACGGGTGATCGTGCCGAAAATAAGTGCATCGATCTTCAATTGTTTACGAACCATCGCCCAATCCTGGAGCGAGAAGGTTTTAATCCGATCCAGTTCCAGACTTTGCCACGCGATGTCGTTGTGATATACTGTTTGAATGCTGAACAGATGTTTTTTGCCGATGCCATCGTTTAATTCCTGGGTCAGGACTTTGGCTAGATCGGCCTGCGAAACACTCTGATTTTCAAGTTCCAGAATCGCAACCCGTCCTATCGAAGAAAAGTCCGCCGTTTTATCCAGATAGAAATGTCCGGAAGGCGGCACGGACTTTTGTTCGATGACTTTAGAACAACCCATCAGGGTCAATCCGGCCATCACCGCAGTGCAAAGAATTAAGGTTTTCATGGCTGGGTCTCCTGAGCCGTATCGGTCTGAGCTGCGGGGGATTCAGCTCCCAGAACCCGAAGAATTTTGGTCAGCGCGGAAAGCTGGGCGGTCTGAGCCTGACGGATTTCCTCACGAAACCCAAGAACATCCGCCTTCCATTTGCTCAGTTCCACATGAGCCTGCTCCAGCAAAGCGTTGGACTGCTCCATATCCTTACGGCACTGTGCCAGTTCGAGTTTGAGTTTTTCATTGTCCTGCATCAGGCGGGCATTTTCCAGGACCAGCTTGCTGCTGTTTTCGCGAAGCTGTTCATTCTGGCGTGAGGATTCCTCATAACGCTGGGCCCACAGGGTGATGGTCTGAACCGGGTCAAGCTGGGAATCCGAAGGGCTTGTAAATCGGCGTTCCAGGGAGGCGGCATCCTGCTGGACGGTCAAGGGTGCTGGTTCTTGCGGCACTTCCGGCTGGGGAGCGGTCAACGGGATAATCTGCTCTTCGGCCAGGCGACATCCGGCCAGGACAAGTACGGTTGCTACCAGGAGATTCTTGATTCTCATACGAATTACTTCCTTTACGGCTTCGGCGCCGCGTACTGACATTGAATATTGGTTTTACAGCCGCAGGAACAGACCACTTCGATGATGGCATAATCTTTATTGGTTTCGACAATGCGAGCCTGAACCGGCCCCGGCGGAACCGTTCTTGGAGTCGTAGGCCTGACAGGGGCGCTCCTTTCTCCGGGATTGATTCGAACGGTTCCGCTCAGTGCAATTTTATCTTTTTTTATGATTTCTATAGTTCCGGCAAGCATGGGTATCCTGTTTTCAAGCGTGATAGTCAATATGCCCTTCGTCCTGCGATTGGCGTAAATCCTGTTCCTGTTCCAGAATCTGATCGATGTCCGGTTTACGGGCTCGTCCCGAAGGCCGTTCCTGCGGTTTGCGCTTATCCTGGGCCTGCTGGCCAATGGAGGCAAGCTGCTCGACATGCTCCATCGGCGTTCGCATCTCAATTTTTGGCTGATTTTCCATCGTTTCCGTTCCTGCACGTGCCTTATTCGTCTTTCAACTGCACAGAGAGTTTGAACAGGGCTGCGGCATGAAGCTGACTGACGCGGGATTCAGTGATTTCAAGCACCTCGGCAATCTGCTTCATGGTGAGTTCCTTCTGGTAGTACATGACCACGATGCGGCGCTGTTTTTCAGGCAGCTCCCCAATGGCCCGGGTCATTTTCTCGATTAATTCCTCCATCTCGATGGCATCCGAGACGCCGGCGCCGCCGCAGGTCAGCAGGTTGCCGAGCATGGGCGATTCTTCATCCGCACCATGAATGGACAGAAAATGCCGGGCGCGGGCGGTTTCGAACATCCGGTACATCTTTTCGGTGGTCATGCCCAGTCGGCCGGCCAGATCCGAATCGTCGGGAACCGTGCCCTGCTCTTCGAGCATCTGGCTGGAGATTTCCTGAGCCTGGTCGAACTGTTTTTTGATATTGGCGGGGGCAAAAGACCAGTTTCGCAATTCATCAATGACAGCCCCGCGGATGCGGATATAGGCATAGGTCTTGAACTCGGCGTCTTTGGACGGGTCGAAATCGCGGGCCGCCTTGACCAGTCCAACGGTTCCGGCGGATACGAGGTCATCTTTGGACAGCGGCGGCTGCAGGTAGGTTACAATTTTATTGACAATCTTGTGCACCAGAGGCAGATACTTGACAATCAGCTCATCTTCCCGCTGCTTGCGGTTGTGGCTGGTGTACATTCGTGCGGCCTGACCTGCCGACAACTGCGGTTCAAGAAATTCAGCCGCCAGGACCGAACGCGAATCGGCGGGCTGGGCAGAAACCGCGGGGACCATCGGAGTCTGTTGTTCAATCAGCGGATCCATCAATACTTATCTCCGTGATTGTTCTTTTTCATTTGATCACGTACCATCGCATCAATCAGAATTTTCATGAGCATGGTGCCTGCAATTCGGACGGTGGTGTACATCACGATTGCCCCGATAATTCCCCGCCAGGCACAGACCGCCGGGTCGCCATGACTGAACCAGCCGGCCAGTGCCATGACAAAAAACGCCATAATTGCCGCAACTCGCGCTGTTCTCAGAATTGTTTTATCCATGGTCGACTCCGCTCTAAACCGCCGCCAAAGCCGCAGCGGACTCCAGCTCGGTCGTATGGACCGAGATTGTTTCGAGGATATTGACTGCCGTGCCCGGCACGACTTCATCATACGCCAGGACCGGCAGACGACGAATCGACCGGCTCAGCAGGGCATGCAGGCCGGAACGAATACGGGCATCACACAGCACCACGACTCCTTCCAGACCCTTTTCCATCGCCGTACGCCAGGCCGCGGCAACCGACTGGCTGATCTGGCCAGCGGTGTCAGGCAGGATAGACAGATTAATTGCATCGGCAGTCTGACTGACCTTGCCAAGCAGATAATGTTCCAGTCCCGGATCGAGTGTAATGGCTTCCAGTCCCTTGCCGCTGGAAAACTGCTCGGTAATGCTGCGGGAGATGGCCTTGCGGACAAACTCCGTCAGCAGAACAGCGCTTTTGCTCTTGCCGCCGTGTTCGCCCAGCGATTCCAGAATCAGCGGCAGATCCCGAATGGGAATATTTTCTTTGAGCAGATTCTGCAGAACCCGCTGCAGCAGACCGATCGAAACCACTTCGGGGACCACCTCGCCGACCAGTGACGGCTGACTCTTGCGGAGCCTTTCAATAAGCTGCTGAACGTCTTCACGGGTCAGGAATTCATGAGCATGGCGGGAAATGGTCTCGGACAAATGAGTAATCAGCACCGATTCAGGATCAATGACCGTATAACCGTTGATTTCTGCAGATTCCTTGTCGGTTTCGCTGATCCACAGGGCCGGCAATCCATAGACCGGCTCCTTGGCGGGAACGCCCTTGATGGAGGTTTGTACCCCGCCGGCATCCATAGCCAGGAATTTATCCGGTTCAATTCTGCCGGAGGCAATAACATGATCATAGAGCCGGATTTCATAGGTAGTCGGGTCAAGATTCAGGTTGTCCCGAAGCCGAACCAGAGGCATAATAAAGCCGAACTTCTGGGCAATCTTTTTCCGCAGAGCGCCGATGCGTTCGAAGACACCGCTTTTGCGGCGCGGATCAACAAGATTAATCAGCCGCACACCCACCATCACCGACAGGATATCGGCATGAAGCATCTCTTCCGGAGGCGCGCCGTCATCCCCGGTGATTTCGGCGGAAGTCTCGGCCGGAGCAGGAGATTCCGTTTTCTGCTCTGAACGCAGCAGATAAGACAAGACACCGAAAACACTCGCAATCGCAATAAATGGGATTTTCGGCAGGCCCGGCACAAATGCAAACGCCGCCACGATGCCGGCGGTAATCATCATCGGCTGAGTCTGGCGAATCATCTGCCGGGTCATATCAAAGCTGATGGTGTTTTCCGAACGAATCTTGCTGACCAGGAAGCCGCTGCTGACGGCAATAATAATCGAGGGGATCTGGCTGACCAGGCCGTCACCGATGGACAGGATGGCATAATGCTGCAGGGCCGTTCCCACATCCATTCCCCTCGTCCAACCCAGTAAAATTCCGCCGACCAAGTTGATGGCAGTGATAATCAGGCCGGCTTTGGCATCGCCGGAGATAAACTTGCTGGCGCCGTCCATGGCACCATAGAATTCACTTTCCTTGACAATCGCATCACGGCGGGCCTTGGCGTCTTTGTCGGTGATAATGCCGGCGTTCAGATCGGCATCGATGGCCATCTGCTTGCCCGGCATGGCATCCAGCACGAAACGGGCACTGACTTCACTGATGCGGCTGGCGCCCTTGGTAATGACCACAAACTGAATAACCACCAGAATCAAAAACATCACCAGGCCCACGATAAGATTGCCGCCGGCGACAAAACTGCCGAACGTTTCAATGATGGTGCCGGCTTCACCCCGGGTCAGAATCAGACGTGTCGATGCGACATTCAGCGACAGGCGAAACAGCGTTGTCACCAGCAGCAGCGAGGGGAATGTTGAAAGTTCCAGCGGCTCATTGGTGGACAGCACGATAATCAATACCATCACGCCCAGCGAAATACTGCACGCAAGACCGATGTCGAGAATAATCGTCGGCAGCGGCACCAGCAGCGTCGCCAGAACCGCTACCAGCAGCACTGCAAAAAGCAGGTTGCTGTTGGTTGCAATTCCGGACAGCAATCCGTTTACCGATGATTTATTTTTTTCAGATGCAGGCATGTGTGCATTCACTCGCTGACGTTATTTTCCAGTTGCGGCCGGTTTTTGTTCCTCAGTGCCCAGCAATTCCCGAATGCGCACCGCAAAGCTGTCATTGACCACAACCACATCGGCGGTGGCAAAGGGAATATCCTGCACATACAATTCCACGGGCTGGCCGATACTCTTGTCGAGACTTAAAACAGCACCGGGTCCCAGCTGAAGCAGCTTTTTCAGCGGGATTCGTGCCTTGCCGATGGTAACGGTAATCGGCATGCTGATTTCCAGCAGCAAATCCAGATTCTCCTGGCCCGTTGGAGCCGTTGGATTAACCGTTTCATACTCCACAGTATGGACTTCAGTGCCCTGTGCCGGAGCAGTTTGATTCGGTAAGGTTTCCGTTTGAGCCATTTCCATGCTTCCTGTTCTATTCCATCATGACATTATTTTTTTATTTGAGCAATCACCAGCGCCAGTTTGCCTTCACATGCAGCCGGCCAGGCCTGAAAGCAGAGTCTGTTGTTCAGCAGCACATCCGCCGGTTCCTCCGTTTTTTTTCCGAGCACCATGACATCCCCCGCCTCCAGATGCATCAGGTCTTCCATCCGAATGGAACTGGTGCATAACTGAGCGGTAACTTCCACAGGCACATCCGAAAGCTGACGGACAATTAGTTTACTTAATTCGGCGGTATTGATGGTCTTATGCACACGGGGTTTAATCCCCACTGCCGGATCAAGAACTTCCGCCTGCAATTGAATACTGAGTTCCACGGTTTTTTTGGGAAATACCAGGTCAAATGAAAATCCAACCAGATCCTGCAACTGCCGGGCATCCAGAGGCCAGTCACTGCGAACCAGGCGATCTGACCGCTTGATGGTAATTTCACCATATTCCTGGATAGCCTGAACAATCGCATCGGCAATGATGAGCACGCCATCCTGAAGAATGGTTTCTTCCAGAACAGATAATTCGCCGCTTTGCCCGATCACCGCTTCATTATCCCGCAGCAGCTGACCGACCAGCACCGTGGCGGTTTCCGTCTGAACATTCACAAAACCGTCCGGTCCCCTGGATTGTGCCTGAAGCGGCAGAAAATACTGTGTGTTTTCCTGACGAAGGGCCTGTTCGGCCATTACGGATGCAAATTCCTGCACTACTTTTTTTAATATCACTTTCGGCTCTTCCAGGCAAACCAGCCCCATCGCCTTTTCCATGTAGGCGGCAATTTTCTTGCCGAGATTTTTCATCAGCAGCCATTCCTGCGGACCGAAATGATGCGGACAAGTCCAGTCAAACAGCGGCGCATCGGCACCTTCGGAAAGGCTGGCTTGCGGTTCCGACCGACGGCGATTGAGCATCTGCATCAGACGCTGGCGGGAAATGCTTTTATCTGGGATTGCCGGACGGTTCATTGAACAGCAAACTCCTTGAACAGAACCCGTTCGACATAGGTTTTTTCGCTGCCGAATAAAAGCTGATTCACCTGATCCTGAATATCACGCTTAATACGAGTCAGGCTGCGCGAACCGCGGACATCTTCCAGGCTTAATCCCGCAAAATAAGTCGTCATCCAGTCCTGCAGCAGCAC
The DNA here is from genome assembly GCA_016935635.1 of Sedimentisphaerales bacterium. Taxonomy (GTDB): domain Bacteria; phylum Planctomycetota; class Phycisphaerae; order Sedimentisphaerales; family Anaerohalosphaeraceae; genus Anaeroglomus. The sequence continues at coordinate 8,300 of JAFGQP010000009.1, read as the reverse complement.
CTTTTTCTCATCAAGAAATTCAGGTCCTTTAATCGGATCCATTTTCGGACTCATCTCCAGGATAACGGACACCCGCACAAAACGACTGACACCAGGCTCATCCAGATTAGCCACAATCGGATCCAGCTTATCGTAAGGCCAGCTCTTCTGGCCGGGATTGGCGGCTGCGGGATCAAAAACCTCGGGCTTTTCCGGCTCTGTCTGTTCTGTCGTCTCTGCCGGAACGGGCTGACCGCCCAGCAGCTGCGACAGGGCGAATCCCCCGGTAGCACCAGCAATCACTACGACCGCCATAATCAGCCAGATGAAATACCCCATCTTTTGGCCGCCGGCCGGGTTTTTTCCCTGCTCGTCTTGTTTATCCTGTTGTTTTGCTTTTTCGTCTGCCATACGTCTGTATTTCTCCCGCTTTTAAATCCTATAACAGCACCGCCGACGCAGGTTCCTGCAGTCCTCGATAGCGTTTGACTTTTTCACGCAGGGTTCTGTCGCTGATACCAAGGATACGAGCCGCCTGGGACTGGTTGCCCTGATGACGGTCCAGCGTATCCAGGATCGCTCTGCGTTCCAATTCTTCCAGCGATACACCGGCCAGGTCCAGAGCACCATGTGACGGTTCGATCCGGGTTTCCAGGCCTTCGCGAAGCTCATCGATCAGCCAGGGTACCTGCCGGACGCTTAAGACCTCCCCGCTGCCCAGAATCACAGCCGACCGCACCATATTCCGCAGTTGGCGAATGTTGCCCGGCCAGCGGTATTGCTCAAATAACTGCAGCGTCTGCCGATCAATAGCGGTTATTCTGCGGGCTGATTCAGCGGCAAATTCATTGACAAACAGCCAGACCAGCTGCACGATATCCTCCTGCCGCTGTCTCAGCGGCGGCACCATCATGCGAATCGCACTGAGCCGATAATACAAATCCGCCCGAAAAGCCCCCTGTTCCACCACCCGGGCAATCGGACGATTGGTGGTGCTCAGGATGCGGACATTGACATGGACCGGGTCGTTGCCGCCAACCCGCTCAAAACACATCTGCTCGATCGCCCTGAGCAGCTTGGCCTGAAAGGCTGGCGGTGTTTCGGTAATTTCATCCAGCAGCAGCGTGCCTCCGTGAGCCGCTTCAAAACGCCCCTTGCGGCAGAACATCGCGCCGGTAAAAGCCCCTTTTTCATGACCGAACAATTCACTTTCCAGAAGCGATTCGGTCAGCGCCGCGCAGTTGACCTTGATGAAAGGCCCATCACTGCGGCGGCTGTTTTCATGAATCAGCTGGGCCAGCAGCTCCTTGCCGGTGCCGCTTTCACCCTCAATCAGAATCGGAGCTGAAGTCGGCGCAGCACGTTTGGCAAGCTCCACCGTCTGTCGCAGCGCGGCACTGTGTCCGGCAATGCAGACTGCTGTCCCGGTCGGATAAATATAATCCATCGCCGCATACGGATGAGCCGGAACAAAACAATCCAGCACCTCTTCCGCTTTTCGGCGATCCACAGGCTTAACCAGAAACTCGGCATATCCCTTGCGCAAAGCTTCCAGTGCCCTGCGGGAAGAATCCTCCGAAGCCACCAGCACCAGCGGAGCTTCCGGGTTTGATGTCCGGATGGTGCGAAGAATGGATTCGGCTGCATGGGAATACAGCTTCAGAAATGTCTCTGCCACAAAAATCAGATTCCAGCGGATGCGTTCGATGCGGCTGTTCGCCTGCGTATCACTGATGGCAACAGTTCCCCGGATACCGCGGCGCGCAAGCTCCTCAAGCAACTGGGCGGCCTGGCATGAATCCGGCTCCAGAATCAGCACATTGGACATCACTGTTTCACAGGGCGTTGGGGTCATTGCCGGACATCCGTTGTTTGAGTTGATCTTGATTTTTTTTCAGCCATTCTATTTTCTTGCGCTGCACCAGGGCTGCTGACGACCAGGTCGAGTTGGGGAACTCAGCAATCAGCTTGTTATATAAGTCCACCGCCTGCTGGGGATCCTGCTTTCGCGTACAATTGGCCGATTGATACATCGCCCAGGACCGAATGGAATTCGCAGGACCGGGTGTATCCGCTGCGGCAATGTCATAAAATCGCTTGGCCCGGGCAAAATCACCCACTCGGTACAGGGCATCCGCTGCAGCAATCGCGTTCAGCGGTGTCGTTACCTCATCCAGCCGGGCAAGATTGGGTTCGGCCGGACCCGCAGCGGTTGTCTGCGGCTGCGGAACCGATTTAGCCTGATTTGCATCAGCCGAATCCGCAGTGTCGCGAACTGCCGCCTTCTGCACGGGGGCTGGCTGGCCAGCCTGTTTAGGCAGCTGCAGCGACTGAAGCTGGCTGATCATATCCCTGAGCAGAGTGGTCTGAACCGGCTGATTGGGCTCCATGGCTGAAACCTGAAGCATTTTGATCTGCTGCTGAAGCTGACCGGATTTTTCAATGACATCCGGATTTTTGTCCGCAGGGGCTTCCGTGCTGCCGCAAATCAGCAGAGTCATCGACAGGATAATATGCAGTCCGATGATGTTCATTGCCTGTCCTCCTGCGGACCGACACCCGCAAAAGCCAGCGCCGCTTTGTCATATTCCTTTTGACTGGTATAAATACGTCCGAGAATTTCGAACGTCTCTATGCGTATTGCCGAATCCAATTGAGAATTGTTTAAAATGGTCTGACAAATCTGCTCCGCCTGCTGAGGCTGATTCAGTTGTTCGGAAATCTTCGCCAGCAGCAGACCGGCCTGCTGCGCCCGGTAGCTATCCTGCATATCGGCCATGACATCATTCAGTTCGCGGCGGGCCAGGGCATAATCACCCTGGATAAAATAGCACTCGGCCAGTTCCAGCGTTAGCCAGGCCCGAAGCTGGGAATCGGCAATGAATTCAATCTTCCGCCGCAGCAGCGAGACCGCGGCATCCGCCGCATCGATCGACCGCAGAACCCTGGACCGGGTTATCAGGATCTCACAGGAATCGGCCTGGTTGAGGCGATCCATCGGAATGCTTTCAAGAATATTCAGCGCCCCCAGGTAATTGGACTGCCGCATCTCGGCCTCGGCCAGTTCCCGGATAATCTGTACATAATCCCGGTTGGACAATTTGCTGCCCAGTGCAATCCGCAGCGCCTGCGAGGCCTGCTGGTATTGCCCCAGCTCAATATAGGCCGTACCGAGCATGGAACACATCGACACGATGCGTGAATCCTCCTGATCTGTCATCAGTTCCATCGCTCGTCCTAGCCATTCCCTGACCGCGGCCCAGTCTTTCTGCAGATAGGCGCAGCGGCCCAGACCATATGCCGCATCGATCTTGCCCGGTCGATTCAGATCCATTTGAAAAACTTTTTTGAACAAGTCCGACGCGTGGGCTGTTTGACCGCTTTCCAGGGTGGCCTGAGCCAGATAAAGAGTCGCCTGGTCGGCTGCCTTGCAATCCGGATACTGCAGCAGCATTTCACTGAGGTCTGTACTGGCCCCGGCATAATCCTTCATAATCGTTCGGATTTTACTGGCTTCCAGATAAGCAAACGGCGCCAGCGGATTATGGGAAAAATGACTCTGAATCAGCTTATATTCACCAAGGCCGGCTGCATACTGATGATCAAGATGATACATCTGGCCCAGAACATAGTGAGCGTTGGGTGTGCGATGATCGCCGCGATACCGCAGCAGAAACCGCTGCCAGATGGAAATCGATTCTGCAATTAAATACCTGCGGTAGCTGTCAAAATCATCATACGTTTCCGGGTTGATGACAACAGCATTCTGACCGTCATATTTCCACATCAGACCCGCCGCCCCGCTGATAACCTCAGCGGCATACTGCTGCGGTACATAGAGCAGATAGGCCGTAACCGGGCGGCTGCGAATCACCGTGTCGATCGTCTTCCAGGTCAGCCCCGTACCGGATTGAGTCGCCACCTTGACAAGCACTTCCTCCAGCGGACTCTGGAGGCAAACCACAGACCATTGAGTCCCGATGGTACGATTGGTATCATAAATAATCTTCGGACTTCCGGCACCTTCACTGATTTTCTGGCCCGCATGAGTCAGCACCTCGCACAAAGCCGACTGGTCCATATCATTCGGCCAGATATCCCCCAGACTGTCCGACCATAAATGGCCGGGCAAGTCAAATTCACCAGGATAAAGCCCCATGACAAAACGGCTCAGCGATTCTGCCGCCATGAAATACAGGTCTTCTTCGAGACGGGCCGGCAGAATTCCTTCAAATGCCTTCAGCAGCGCCGCAGTCTGATAGGCATACCTGCGGGCCAGAAGATATTCATGATTCTGGTAGTGGGTTGTCGCCAGATAATAACTGGCAAGCCCCCGCACCATGGCCGAACGGCTCTGCATGGCGGAATTGAGATAAGTGTTCTGTCCGGAAGCTTCTCCCTGCCGCTGCTGGCAGACGGATATGCGGAGTTTCAAATAGTCCAGAAGATATTCATTTTCAACAGTGGTTGGTGAAAGATTGGAGCTGATTTGCTGATAGACATAACTGGCTTTGGCATAGTGCTTGGCCGCGTAAAAAGCATCCGCCATTTTTAACGAAACGCCCTGCTGAAGTTGGGCAAGCTCGTCATCGGTCAGATGACTTTGAGCCGCAGGGCCTTGTTCCGGCTGCGGTTTAACTTCTGAAACCGAGGACCCTGCCTGGGAAATCGGTTCAGATTGAGCCGGAGACGGAAGCTGCTCTGCCTGAACAGAAGAAGGTCCAATCACGGCCACAGGACGCAGCCAAATCACACCGGCCAGAATGACTGTGATCAGGATATTGACCCCCAAAATGGCATACAAAGGATTCATTCCATATCGGGAGCCAGACGTACCGGTTTTCTTTTGGGATGAGGTCTGAGCAGTCAGATCGTTAATGAACGAAAAATCACCGACAAACAATTCCTCCTGAGACGGATGCAGATTCACACCCGCCCCAAACGGCTCGGAACTGCCTGGGCCCTTTTCAACATTGTCAATAAAAAGATCTTTTTGGCTCATCCGTGAACCACGGTCCAATTATAGTGTTTAACAATTTTACATTATCCGCGCACTATGCCGGCCAAACTCGATAGTGCAATCCCTATGCCATTTTACCTAAACCTCCATTAAATCTTTAAAAACAGCATCTTGAGGCTCTAAAAAAAAGACGTGGATTACGAGTGTATGCTTTCGATACAAAAAAAATGGCTGACAGGAGTATCAGCCATTTTAGCAAATCTATACCTGTTATTATTTTTTATGCAGACTCTTTCAGAGATTGTCCATCACCAAACAAATCAACCTTGCCTTCCACAATATCCGACGTAACCACATATTTTCCGGGTTTGGGTTCCTCCGGCAGGCGGTACATCAGTTCAACCATCAGGTCTTCCATGATACCCCGCAGGGCACGAGCCCCCGTATCTCTAGCTATGGCCTTATGAGCCAATAACTTAAGTGCTTCCGGGGTAAATTCCAGCTTAGCATCTTCCATTTCAAACAGTTTCTGATACTGACGGACCAGAGCGTTCTTGGGTTCGGTCAGGATCTGAACCAGAGCGTGCTCATCCAGGGCAGTCAGCGCCGTAATAATGGGAAGACGACCAACAAACTCTGGAATCATGCCAAATTCGATAACATCTTCAGGGGTTACCTGTTTGATTATAGTACTGTAATCGATGCGCTTATCCTCGCGCTTGCCGCCCTGTTCGCTGTCAAAGCCAATCAGCCGCTTGCCGAGGCGTTTCTTGACAATATTGTCCAGGCCGACAAAGGTGCCGCCGCAAATAAACATAATCTGGCTGGTATCAATCTGGATATAGGCTTGCTCGGGATGCTTTCGTCCGCCCTGTGGAGGAACATTCGCCATGGTCCCTTCCAGCATCTTGAGCAGTGCCTGCTGAACGCCTTCGCCGGAAACATCGCGCGTAATCGAGACATTCTGGGTCGTCTTGCCAATCTTATCAATTTCATCGACATAGACGATGCCCCGCTGGGCGGCTTCGATGTCATAATCCGCATTCTGCAGCAACCGCAGCAGAAAGTTTTCGACATCTTCACCAACATAACCCGCTTCGGTCACGGTTGTTGCATCGCAAATCGCAAACGGCACATTGAGCATCCGTGCCAGCGTACGGGCAAGCAGGGTCTTGCCGGAGCCTGTCGGACCAATCAGCAAAATATTGGATTTCTCAATTTCGACATCGTTATCATTGCTGTCAGTATGCAGCAGACGCTTATAGTGGTTATGCACCGCTACGGAGATTTTCTTTTTGGCGTCATCCTGGCCAATGACGTACTGGTCCAGGAATTCCTTGATTTCGCGGGGTTTTGGAACATCCTTTGTCGCAGCCTTGCTTTTGCCGCGACGTTGTTCCTGCTTGATGATTGTCGAGCATAAATCCACACATTCCGGACAAATAAAAACACCGCCCGGACCTTCTACAAAGACTTCATATTGCTTTTTGGTCCGGCCGCAAAAGCTGCACATTTCCCGTCTTCCACTTGTACTTGAATTTTTCGCCATTCTAAAACTCCACATTATTATTTTATTATCTCTATATTGTAGCAGAAGAATCCCAGATGTTCCACCTTTTTTCAAGCACCTGAATTCGCCTGGTTTTCTGGCTGTTCACTTCGAAAAATAGTCAAATAATCAATCATTGTGCAGGAGGCAGATTGATTTTGCCCGAATTTGCGACTACAATAGCCAGAAACTTCAAGTGAATAAAGATAAATTATGTAGACTACTTGTGATATTCCGAATCTAATCTGCCGGATTTTTAACTGCAATACAGGATCCCTTGTGAGAAAAAAAACTCAGGTCAGCCTAAAACAGATTGCCGAAGCAACCGATTTGTCGATTACCACAGTATCTCGGGTGCTGCGTCAACAGGGGGAAATTTCCGAAGAAACCCGCAAGCGGGTGCTGAAGGTCGCCAAGGAATTAAATTACCGGCCGAATCTGCTGATTCAGGGAATCCAGACCGGCCGAACCGGCAATGTGGGAGTCATGGTCCCGCCGTACAATCCTTACTGGGCTGAGATTCTCAAGGGAATTCATGATGAACTGGTCGAAAACGATTACGCCCCGGTGGCATTGTGGGACGAATCCATCCTGGCCCATGACAACCGGGAAGAATTCATGCTCAAGCAAATGCACCGGCTGATTGATCGTCGTGTGGATGGAGTGATCCTGTGGCCGAAAGTCAGCGAGGTGTACGGCGCTCATCTGGACGAACTGGAATCCCGTGAACTGCCGGTGGTGACCATTGACCATGAATTGGAATTTGCCGACTCGGTTGTCACAGATGAACAACTGGGCGCCGAGTTGGTTGCTCGCCATCTATACAATCAGGGCCATCGCTATATCGGCCATCTGGCCGGTGATCCGCACTGGACCTGGGCCCAGCAGCGACGCACTTATTTCGAGGCAGGCCTTCAGCAATACCCCGATGCATCCTGTATTACCATGGTTGGTTCAGATGATGCGGACAAGGTGCCAGGCATTGCACGCATGCTGCTGAGCTTGAAACCCAGGCCGACTGCGATATTCGCCTGCAGCGACTGGGTGGCCTACGAAATATATGCCGCGGCTGCGGAGATCGGATTGAAGATTCCGGACGATTTATCCGTGGTCGGCTACAGCGATGACACATCCAGGATGTCACTATTAATTCATCCGGCACTGACCACCATTCGGCAGAAACCGTATCTAATGGGACAGGAAGCCGCCCGTCTTCTGATGGAACGGGTCAACAAAATCAACACCTCAGATAATCGCGTGCGTACCAAGATGGGCTGCGAACTGACCATTCGCAATTCCACACGAAAGCTGTAATTCAAAGCCGCATCGCTTTTACCACGATTCGGGACAGATTTTCAGCCAATAGGCCGATAGTTCCCGGAAATCCTGAAAATCAATTTGCTGGTCACTGCTGAAGTCTGCCTGCAATCCCCCACCAGCCATCATCCATTCATCGACCAGCCTATCCAGCATCATATTATCCACCACGCAGGCGGGTGTAATCTTGACAGCGATGTCTTGACTGAAATTGGGAATCGTACAGGTCAGCAAGCCTGCTGCAGATGTCTGGTGCTGCCGAAGGAAGCGTCCGCCGGGGGCCCGGGTATGGTAAAAATCCACTTGATAAAGACCGTCGGCCAATCCTTTGACGGTCATGGATTCGCCGGAAAAGACGCCGTTTGCGGTCTGGCCGTACTGGCTGTTGATATCATAAATCCAGAACAGGGCTTTGTCGGAACGCATCAGACCTATCGAATCCAGCAGATATCGCCCGTTGGGAGCAAATTCATAACTGGTGATGTCAAACCAGTC
>JAFGQP010000381.1 GCA_016935635.1 Sedimentisphaerales bacterium | reverse complement strand
TTTGCTTATTCGCTGGGCAGCGTCAGTTCTCCGCTGGCCCGAACCCACTGGGATTCGCTTGAGAAACTCAAGGCCTTCGGCCTGCCGACCAATCCGCACACTGCAAAGGCCAACAATATCGACGAGGTCATTCGGATTTGCGATTCCTGGGCGGATAAAAAAGACAAACTGGATTATGCTGTGGATGGCATGGTCATCAAGCTCAACCGCTATGACCAGCAGGAAATGCTGGGCATGACAGGCCGCAGTCCGCGATGGTGTATTGCCTATAAATTCCCCGCCGAACAGGCCGAAACAGTCGTTGAATCCATTGAAGTCCAAGTCGGCAAAACCGGCACACTAACCCCGGTAGCCAACCTGAAACCCGTTAAACTGGCAGGAACGACGGTCAAACGGGCCAGTCTGCACAATTTTGACATGCTGAGCAAGCTGGATGTCCGCTGCGGTGACACGGTCATGATTGAAAAAGCCGGCGAAATTATTCCACAGGTGGTCTCTGTCAAACACAAACAGCGGAATCTGTTTGACAGCAAGCCTTTTGCAATCCCCACACGCTGTCCAGCCTGCGGCGGCCCGGTTCGCAAAGATGACAATGGTGTTTTTATCCGATGCATCAACACCCAATGCCCTGCCATGCTTAAAGAGCGGCTGATTTATTTTGTAGGCAAAGGCCAGATGGATGTTGATAATCTCGGCCCCGCACTCATTGAGCAGCTTGTTGATAAAAAACTGATTAAAACATTTGCCGATATCTACAAATTGAGGTTCGGGCAGCTTGTTCAGATGGAACGCATGGGCGATAAAAGTGCGGCCAACGTAATGGAAAGTATCGAACAAAGTAAAACTCGCCCGTTGTGGCGTGTGATCGCCTCTCTGGGTATTCGCAATATCGGCGGCCAGACAGCCCAGATTCTGGCTGAGGAGTTCGGCTCGCTGGAAGCCCTGATGGATGCTGGTATGGAACGATTGCAGGCAATTGAACAGATTGGCCCCATCGTTGCCCAGAGCGTGTATGATTATCTCCATGATCCGGAAAATATTCAGGTGATTCGCGACATGCTGGACGCCGGTGTCCAGCCAGCCGCAGCAGCAAAAAAAGCCAGCAATAAGCTCGAAGGCCAGACCATTGTCGTCACCGGTACGCTTAAAAACTACTCGCGTCAATTCATCGAACAAGCTATAAAAGGCCACGGCGGTAAAACAGCGGGCTCGGTCAGCAAAAAAACCTCGTTTGTGCTCGCAGGCGAAAACGCCGGCAGCAAACTGGATAAGGCCCGCCAACTGGGTATTGAAATCATCGACGAAGACGAATTTCAGAGGCGCATCCAATGACAACTGGCCAACATCAGGATTATATGCAGCGTGCCCTCGAACTGGCGGCACAGGGAATCGGCTCGGTGGAACCCAATCCCGCTGTCGGCTGTGTGGTCGTCAAAGACAGGCGAATTATCGGGCAGGGATTTCATCAGCGTTTCGGCGGGCCTCATGCTGAAATTAACGCCCTTGCCGATTGCCGCAATCACGGTTTCGACCCGGCGGGGGCAATGGTCTATGTTACACTCGAACCCTGCTGCCATACCGGCAAGACCGGCCCATGCACTCAGGCTTTAATTGAAGCCAATGTCGGTGCCGTGGTCGCGGCAGTACAGGACCCTTCGGATAAAATTGCCGGAAAAGGATTTGACCAACTGCGTCAGGCTGGTATTGATGTTACTGTTGGAGTGTGTGAAGCTCAGGCACGCCGGCTCAATGCCCCTTTCTTTAAATTCGCCAATACCGGTCGGCCCTGGGTGATTGCCAAATGGGCCCAAAGCATTGACGGCAAACTGTCATGGCGGAACCCTCCTGTCGATGGCAACTGGATTTCAGGCTCCAAAAGCCGGCAGGATGTTCACCAGATACGAAGGCGATGTCAGGCCATTCTGGTCGGTGTCAATACCATCATTTCCGACAATCCCCGCCTGACGGTCCGCATCCCCGGACAAAGCATTGAACGCCAGCCATTGCGGGTGGTACTGGATACGCATCTCCGAACACCCATTGACTGTCATCTGACAACGACTGCCGAGGCCCCGACATTAATCGCAGCTTCCGAACATGCCATACAAGATAATCACGACAAAGCTGCCGCTTTTCGCGAGGCCGGTGTTGAACTATTGCCTGTCAACCCATGTAATCAGAATCCGGATTTGCCGTACCTGCTGACCGAACTGGGAAGGCGCGGTATTCAGCAGCTCTTGGTCGAGGGCGGCCCGACTGTTTTATCCTCATTTATAACACAGCATCTGGCCGATGAACTCTGCGTTTACATCGCCCCATTGCTGCTGGGGCAGGATGGCATCGCAGATATGGCATCTGCCCTGAACGTCTCGGCAATCCCGAAGCTTTGCGACGTAAAAATCAATACCTTTGAACAGGACATCAAAATATCTGCTTTGCTGTCCGATGATTTTATCAGGACACTGCTGGACCCGTCCTGAGTCACAATTACAGAAAAGGCACTTTCCATGCAAGCAATTATAAGACGAGTTTTAATTCCCATACTGATTATTGCCATGCCCATTTCGGCTATGATTGCATATATCCTGTACTATCAGCAAGTTAAACAGCATCGTGCCGGACAAAGCACGCACAATATCGCACCGGCAACCTTTGGTTCAAGGCAATGGGAAAGCTTCCGCGGCAATCCCGCACAGACCGGCTCTTCAGAAGGCCAACTGCCGAGTGGGCTATCAATCAAATGGAAGTTTGCTGCCAAAGACGCCGTTAAGTCCACACCCGTTGTCAGAGACGGCAAAGTCTTTGTGACCTCCAGCGACAAAAATATCTATTGTCTTACATTGGAAAAAGGCGAAATACTCTGGACTTATACCACCGGCGATGCCATTGAAGCCAGTGCCCTTGTGATTGATAATAGAGTTTATGTCGGCTCCGAAGACCGCACCCTGTATGCCCTCGATGCCGAACACGGCAAGCCTGTATGGACTTACAAAACCGGCGACAAGATTACCGGTTCGGTTAATTACCGCACTGTCAACGGCTCAACAGAGCTTTTCACCGGCAGCTATGACGGCTTGTTCACCTGTCTGGATGCCGCAACCGGGACAAAGAAATGGTCGTATGAAGCCCAAAACTATATCAACGGCTCCCCCGCCATCGGCAGCGGCCTGGCCGCCTTTGGTTCCTGTGACGCCAATCTCTACATGGTCCCTCTGGACGACCCCAACAATGCCAAGGCCTTTGACAGCGGTTCTTATATCGCCGCCAGTCCTGCCATTGCCAACGGCAAGGTTTATTTTGGAAATTTTGATGGTCAGTTTTTCTGTGTGGATATTGAAACCGGCAAAGACCTGTGGGCGTACAGAGATTCTAAACAGGCTTTTTTTTCGAGCCCTGCCGTCAATCAAGACTATGTCGTGGTCGGCTGCCGGGATAAAAAAGTATATTGTTTTGAAGCCATGACCGGGAAACTCATCTGGACCTTTCTGACCGGTGCTGAAGTGGACAGCAGTCCTGTTCTCTGCGGCAATCATATCCTGGTCGGCAGCAGCGACGGCAAACTCTACTGCCTGACAGCTGCCGGCGGGACACTCACCGGGTCTTTTGATGCTGCCAGCGCCATCCTGTCCGGACCCGCAATTGCAGACAACTGTATCCTGATTGCCTGTGAAGACGGCACGGTGTATGCCCTGCAGCAATCCAAGTAAAGACAGCCGCCTGTTATCGCCTGATGTACAGCCCGCCGGGCAATTGTTTAATCAGACCCTTAAGCTGCAGACTGATAATCGAGGCATGAACCTGGCCCGCCGCAAAACCGGATTTGACAATCATCTGTTCGGTATGCAGCGGTTCTCCGTCAAAACCGGCCAGTATTCCTTTTTCAACCGCTGACAGATTCAGCTTGGCCGTATCAAATAATGTTGCCTGGGCTTTCTGTTCCGCCTGCTCTGCCGCGTCAGCCACATGCTCTTTGAGTCCCTGCCCCACACAACCCAGTGTATCAAGAATATCATTGATCGAATCAACCAGTTTGGCTCCTTCTTTAATCAGTTTGTGGCATCCGCCGGCCAGCGCTGAATCAATCTTGCCGGGAATCGCCATTACATCCCGATCATATTCGAGTGCGGCCTTGGCCGTCAGCAGAGAACCGCTGTTGTGCGGCGCTTCAACCACCAGTGTCCCAAGCGATAAAGCTGCGATAATACGATTGCGGGCAGGAAAGTTTTCGGACAGCGGCTCATACCCCATCGGCAGTTCACTGACCACCGCACCGGATTCGGCAATCATCTGGGCCAGCTTGACATTTTCCGGCGGAAAAACCGACGCCAGTCCGCAGCCCTGCACGGCGATCGTTCGTCCTTTGGCAGATAAAGCCCCGCGATGGGCGGCGGTATCAATTCCACGAGCCAGCCCGCTGACAATCGTAAAACCGGATGAAGCCAGAAGATGTGAAAACCGTGAGGCTTGTTCGGAACCATAAGCACTGCAGCGTCGTGAACCGACAATCGCCACCGACAGCGCATCACTGCGTTCGATCGTCCCCCGAACATACAGCACCGGCGGCGGATCATATACGCTTTTCAAAGCAGCAGGATAACGGACATCGTCCCAGTGTATCAAAATCACGCCGTGCTTGTCAGCAATTTCGATTTCCTTCGATGCGTCATAACTTAAACGGGAGCGGGCGATTTTCTCAGCGGTTGCATGGCCGATGCCTTCCACCCGCGTCATCTCGGACACTGAGGTCTGGAGTGCATTTTCAACCGACCCGAACTGTTTAATCAGCCGGCCAAACAATACCGGCCCGACACCCTCTGCATGGGTTAATCGCAGGTAATGTTCAATGCCTTCTGAATGGCATTTTCCGTCCGACCCCATAGTGTCTCCTTCTTCCAACGTTTTACATGGTCAGATGCCGTTCGATAAAGCTGGTATCCACCTGATTTTTCACGTACAGATTATGCGAGAGAATCTTCAGACACGCCGGAATCGTCGTCTTAATCGGCTCAATCTTGAATTCCCGCAGTGCCCGCTTCATGGTGGCAATGGCCTCTTCGCGTGTCGGCTGATGGACAATCAGTTTGCTGACCATCGAATCATAATACGGCGAAATGACCGCATCCTGACTCAGATATGTATCCACCCGCACGCCCGGCCCGCCGGGGGTGAAGAATTTCGTTATCTTGCCTGGACACGGTGCAAAATTGCGATCCGGATCCTCGGCATTGATACGGCATTCCATCGCTACCCCGGTGTGTTTGATGTCGCGCTGACGCAAATCCAGCGGCAGCCCCGCGGCAATCTTAATCTGCCATTTAATCAGGTCCTGCCCGGTCACCATCTCCGTCACCGGATGTTCTACCTGAATACGTGTATTGACTTCGATGAAGTAATAATTTTTGTCTTTATCCAGCAGAAATTCCACCGTCGCCGCATTGTAATAGTCGGCATGCTTAATCAGGCGAAGGGCCGATTTGCATAGTTCCTCCCGCGTCCGCTCATCAAGAACAGGACACGGTGACTCTTCTATTAATTTCTGATGGCGACGCTGAATCGTACAGTCGCGTTCATAAAAATGGACGGCATTGCCGCTTTTGTCAGCCATGACCTGCACTTCGACGTGCCGCGGCTCAAGGACATATTTTTCTACATATAGCGTACCATTTTTGAAAGCCGCTTCGGCTTCCGCCCTGGCAGCGGCAAAGGCCTTATGCAGACTGATATCATTATGAGCAACACGCATCCCCCGTCCGCCGCCACCGGCTGCCGCCTTAATAATCACCGGATAACCAATTTTATTTGCAATTTTGATCGCTTCAGCTTCATTGGCTATGGGCCCATCGGAACCGGGAACAAGAGGCACTCGGGCTTCCTGTGCCAGTTGTTTGGCCGCGACTTTATCCCCCAGTTTCCTCATCGCCGCTGGACTGGGACCGATGAAGGTAATACCGCACTCATTGCAGATTTCGGCAAAATGGGCATTTTCCGCAAGAAAACCGTATCCCGGATGAATTGCATCCACATCCGCCACTTCTGCGGCGCTGACAATGGCCGGAATATTCAAATAACTTTTTGCACCCGCCGCTGGCCCGATGCATATCGCATCATCAGCCAATTTCACGTAGGAGGCCTCTCGATCGGCTTCGGAATAGACTGCAACCGCTTCGATCCCCAATTCATGACAGGCACGGATGACACGGAGCGCAATCTCACCCCGGTTGGCAATTAAAATTCGTGAAAACATATCTTGATTCCTGTTATCGGAAATAACGTTTCGTAATTATGGACGAAGTTTGAAAAGAGCCTGGCCGTATTCAATCGCTTCTCCATCTTTACAACAGACCTCAACCACCGTGCCACTCATCTCGGCTTTAATTTCATTCATAACTTTCATTGCTTCGATGATGCAAACCACCGTTTCCGGATTCACTTGGTCGCCAACCTTAACAAAGGGTGCCGCATCCGGACTGGGGGCCATATAAAATGTTCCGACAATGGGAGACTTGATTATCTGAAGGCTGGAATCGACCGCTGGGGGTGTTGCGGCGGCGGCAGGAAAAGAAGCTTGAGCTGCGGGGGCCGGGTAGGAAGGCATAGGAATCTGTCCACCCATGGGTTGATATTGAATCAAACGAGCATCTGCACCAGGGCGTTTCAGATGAATCCTCGAATCGCCTTCGACAATCTCGATTTCAACAAGGTCGTTATCTTTCATGAGTTCGACCAGTTCTTTAACCTTTTGTAAATCCTGTTCCTGCTTTTCAGCCATGGGGGTTCTTCCTTAATTTATATTGTTCTTAGGGAATCCATTTTCCAGCCCAAAGTTTAGTCGGTTAGTATAACCAGCCGGAGCAATATTTCAAGTATTTTATGCAAATTACAAGATTATAACCTATCCAGTATTTCCTATTTTTAATTTAGCGAACACCTCATTATTGCTTTTTTTTAAATAATTGCCATAATGATATCTCTTTTTGAGTCGTAAATTATACAGATTATTATGGAATCCTGATTCATGAAAACAATAGTGGAACTTTTGCAACAAGCCATTGTGATTGCTGATGGGGCTATGGGCACTATGCTCTATCAGCACGGTGCTTTTCTCAATACCTGTTTTGAAGAACTGAATCTGACACGTCCGGAACTGGTAGGACGTATTCATAGTGAATATATTGAGGCCGGCGCAGATTTTATTGAAACCAATACCTATGGAGCCAACGCCTTTAAGCTCGCCCGATTTGGTCTGAGTGATCGAAGCGACCAGATCATTCGAGCCGCGGTTGAAATAGCCCGACAGGCGGCAAATGAAAAAGCTCTAGTCGCGGGTTCTATTGGGCCGCTCGGCGTGGATTTGCCGCAAGTTCCTGAGCATTTACGAAACGCAGCTTATGAAGCATTTGTTTCTCAGGTTCGTTCGCTGGATACTGCCGGAGTCGACTTCCTTCTGCTGGAAACATTCTCCAGTTCCGATGAGCTGCTTTTGGCAATTCAGGCGGCAACCAGCATCTGCACAAAACCGATTTTTGCTCAGATGACTTGCGGCCCCAAACAGGAAACGTTATACGGGGTACCCATCCTCGATGCCATTGCGCCGATTGCTGCGCATCCTGCGGTCATTGCCGTGGGTTTGAATTGTTCAGTTGGACCATCGGACATGCTGGAGGCAGCACGAAAAATTCGCAATATTACTCCAAAACCGATTGTCGTCCAGCCCAATGCCGGCTTTCCTCGTCAGGTCGATGGACGCATGCTGTATATGTGCACTCCGGAGTACATGGCTGAATATGCCAAACGATTTCTTGAAAATGGAGTCAAGGTTATCGGCGGGTGCTGCGGTACCACGCCTGCACATATTCGAGAGATAGCCAGGGCCGTGCGACCACTGGCCCGCATATCGACCGTAAGCCCTGCTCCGATATCGGTACCTGCTTCACCTCAGAAAAAACAACCTGAATTTAAAGCTAAGCCGCTGGCACAAAAAAGTCTGCTGGGTAAAAAAATTGCTGACAACGTCCCGGTGTACTGCGTGGAACTGACTCCGCCCCGCGGCACCGACAGTGCCAGACTGGTCCAAAACGCCAAAATCTGTGCCGACTATGGAATTGATGCCGTCAATATTCCCGACGGCCCCCGTGCCAGCGCCCGTCTGAGTCCGCTGGTCTCGGCGGTTAAAATCCAGCAGGCCGCCAATATCGAAACCATCCTGCATGTATGCTGCCGGGATAAAAACATTATCGGTCTGCAATCGGACTTGCTGGGGATCGATGCTATGGGAATCAAAAATGCCCTGCTGATTACCGGCGATCCGCCGAAGCTGGGTGAATATCCCGATGCAACGGCAGTTTTTGACCTGGATTCAGTAGCGCTGACACGCGTCGTCAGCAATCTGAACCGGGGTCTTGATATTGCCGGCAATGCCTTGCCGGCCCCGCTGTCGCTCACTATCGGCGTTGGGGCTAATCCGGTTGCTTCCGAACTGCATCGGGAAATCGACCGTTTTATTCAAAAAGTGGCCGCAGGTGCGGAATACGCAATTACTCAGCCGGTGTTTGATGTTGAAATGTTTTTTGCCTTTCAGACGGCTGTGAAAGACCACCCTATCCCTTTGATTGCCGGTATTTGGCCGTTCACCAGTTACAAGAATGCTGAATTTATGGCCAATGAAGTTCCTGGCGTAGTTGTTCCTCCACAACTGCTGGAACGCATGTCCAAAGCTGTGACACCGGAAGATGGACGCAGGATCGGAATTGAAATCGCTCATGAGATGATAGAGCGTCTGTCCCCGCATGCAGCTGGATTTGCCGTCAGCGCCCCGTTTGGAAATGTCAAAATCGCCCTGGCCGCCATGGGACGACTGGATCCGGATCATTTGGACTGATGAAGACACAATTGCTGGATTATGACTTGCCGCAGGAGTTAATAGCGCAAACTCCCGCCGAGAAAAGAACCGCCTCCCGTCTGCTGGTTTTGCATCGGACAGATGGTCGATTGCAAGACCGCATGTTTAATGAGGTGACGGAGTACCTGCGATCCGGTGATTGTATGGTATTTAATAATACCAAAGTTCTTCCTGCCCGTTTTTATTTCCAGCGTTCGACCGGTACACGCATGGAAGCCCTGTTTCTCAGTGAGGTCAAACCCGGACTGTGGCAGGTTATGATAAAAAATGCCCGCCGTATCAAAACCGGTGAAACTTTGGCTTTTCTGAATCGCGACAATACCCTCGGCCCAGTCTGTACTGCTCTGGAACGTGTCGAAGAGGGACACTGGCGACTGCAATTACAAAATACAGTCCCAGCGGAAAGTGTCCTGCAAACCATCGGTTTTGCGCCCCTGCCGCCCTATATCAAACGTGATGGACAGCATGATCCCATCATGGATGATTTATCCCGTTATCAGACCGTCTTCGCTGAAAAACCGGGTGCTATTGCCGCGCCAACCGCAGGGCTGCATTTTGACCAGGCCCTTCTGGACAAAATTGCGACAATGCACATCTATACAGCCCGCTGCACCCTGCATGTCGGAACCGGAACATTCAAGCCTGTCCAGACGGAAAATCTCGAAGACCATCCGATCCATACAGAATTTTACGACATGCCCCCGGATGCCGCCCAAACCATCAATACCGCTCGTCACAGCGGCAGCCGTATTATTGCCGTCGGCACCACATCCGTCCGAACGCTTGAGAGTGCGGCCCATGAAGGAAAAGCAGCTGCCTCCACGGGACATACTCAATTATTCATCACTCCCGGATACCGTTTTAAGCTGGTCGATGGAATGATTACCAATTTTCATCTGCCGCGATCCACACTCTTGTCCCTGGTAGCCGCATTTGCCGGGCTGGATATGATTCTGGACGCCTATCGCCATGCCATTGACCGGAAATACCGTTTTTATTCCTACGGCGATGCAATGATGATTATCTGAGGTGCTCTGCAGTTAATTACTGCGCTGGAAGTCGCGGCTCCGTTGCGGGTGTCTGATAATTTTTATGCCACCGCATATACCACAAGTCTTTCAGGGCTACGGTTTCGATTCGTAAATCCCGCATAATCAAATTGACCTTCATCTGATGGCGGTCGATGCAGAAACGACGCATATTTTCAGAATTTCCGGGCAGTTCCGAAGTCTTGGATGCCTTGATTGACAACGGAGGATTGTCCACACCTTTGGGCCAGCCAACCGTCCAGACACCATCTCCAAACAGAGGAACACTGGATGACATATTCAGCCAGTCCCGCAGCATATAGTCGCTGTACCCGGAGGCCGAATCATAAAGCGAGTCATACGCCACCCACCCATTCAGGGTATAACTGCCGATGGTGGACAAGTCCGCGGCGCGTTTCCATTCCCACGGCATCTGGGAAGAGCCATATTGTCCTGATGCATTAACCAGGTCAGGGTCAGGCGTAAATTTCGCATAAGGAGACGATGGACATAACAGCAAATCCATTTTCTGCCCCAGCTGGTACTGCTGAGCAAACGAGGAGTCTCCCGCATAATCGGCCAGCTTGCCCATCCAGTAAAGATTGGTATCTGCCGCAGACGAGCGAATCGACAGCCGCTTGTAATTGCAGTTTTGCTCATACATCTCAAGCGCCTTGCCCAGCTGGCTCAGATTGGATGCACAGATTACTTTGCGAGCCTGGTCTTTTGCCTTGCGCAGGGCCGGGACAATAATTGACAGCAGCAACGCAATAATGGCAATAACTACCAGTAATTCGATTAATGTAAATGCTTTCCGTATTTTCATTGTGAAACAATCTCCTGCATCTCCAAATCCATGTCGAAATGACAATCCATTGCAATCCGAATAAGACCTTCAAAATTTTTTACCGGCAGGTTTTTAAGACCTGCCGGTAAAGGGTTATCATACAAAATACTTACTCACCGCAGGCTGCTTCCGGATAACGGCCGCAACTGAGCCATTTGGAAGCAAAAGTGGCAAAGTCCGCCAGATCAACACGGCAGTTGCCGTCAAAATCAAATGCATTCTCATAAGGCCTCAGGCACAGCACGGCATCCGGATTGCCAACCAAATACATGTCCGCGATTTCCAGGCCGGTCAACCGATAATTGAAGATTATCACATCATCAATCGCGCCATCCAGGAAATCCGTCACAAGGCCCCGATTGTTATTGGCACCAATAATCATGGGGTAATCCCATGGATCAAATGCCGGATTCGCAGTGTATGCGTCGGAACCTCCAAGCGGTACGCCATCCAGATAGAGCTGGCCGACAGCGCCCTTTTCGTAGGTTGCCGCAATCAGATGCCATTGGCCATCGCCAACCAGCGAGGCAGCAGACGTCCCGATAACATGAGGCATATCGGCATCACCGGTATTCTGACGCAGACGGAAATTGATCTGCTGGCCATTCGTCCCGGCGAACCACATCTGGCAGCCTGGCCCCGTACCATCATTATGCGTCCCCAGAATCATGGCCACTGGAGTATTAAAGGTATCGATGCGCACCCAGCAGGCAATGGTCCCTGCTTCCAGCGCTGCCCCCAGACCACCCTTGGGATAGGCCTGGGTGGACAATTGCACATACTGTGTGCCGTCCAACTCGATAGCTTGTCCGAGATTGGGAACTCCTGTGATGAATCCGGGCAGCGATATGTCATTGGGCTCGCCCTTCAGCGTGCCATGTTCAGTTCCCACAACGTCATTGACATTACCATCAAACGGATAATGTGCAACAGGACGCTTGACAGTCAGACTGACCGAAAGCGAGGTTGTGATTTCTGAACTGCCGTTGGTTACCGTGCAATAGTAGTAGGCTTCATCCGCCATCTCGACATTGCCTACAGACAGTGAGGTTGAGAATGAACCATTGCCGAGACTTGCCACGCTTACCGTAAAATCACCATTCGTTTTCGTGCCGGCATCGGACTGAGTTGCCAGCAGAATCGCCGGTTCTTCTGCCTTGTACCAGCTCACTGTCGGGGTGGTCAAGCTGTCAAATTCCATGACAAATACAGCCGTTTCTCCGACAAATACGGAAGTGTTTTCTGGATTTGCAGAAATGGAAGGCACACTTTTGATTGTTTCAAAAGACCAGATTGGACCAGTCACGGTATTGGCATCCGTGGGCGCAGAATTGTTGATGCTTTCATCGACTCGCCAAAAATAAACTTTATCGGTCTTCAGGCCGGACAAAGAGGATTCAATCGGATCTGCCAAATCGGTAATGACAATTGGATTGACCGACATATTCGGTTCGCCCTCAGCCAGATACAGGTAGTGTCCGGTTACGTTTGAAAGTTCCGCAGTATTCCAGGCAAGTTTTGTGGTGGTCGCAGGGTCAATAGACTGCTGA
The DNA here is from genome assembly GCA_016935635.1 of Sedimentisphaerales bacterium. Taxonomy (GTDB): domain Bacteria; phylum Planctomycetota; class Phycisphaerae; order Sedimentisphaerales; family Anaerohalosphaeraceae; genus Anaeroglomus. Next base: position 5,446 of record JAFGQP010000381.1, on the reverse strand, counting down.
CCGTTGGCGGGAACCGGATTTCGCGCCCAGGGAATGGATGAACGAAGCATCATGTCTTCGGGGGCACGGGCGATTCCGCTGATGCGCACTTCATCGATCAAACCTTCAAAGTTTTCGGCCCCGATGCCGCCGGTGGTGCGAAGCTCATTGCCAACGGCGAACCTTGACATCACCGTACCGGTTAAATCCGCGGTCAGGTTAAACGTGGTGCTGCCAACCTGCTGGGCTGATGTGGCTGTTCCCAGCGCAGTCCAGTACAGTTTCAGGTTGCCGGGGGTATTGGGACTGCCATTATACGATACTGCGACATGGTACCATTGCCCTGCCGTGTAGGTAATCGGGGCATCAAATGCCAGAACACTCCCTGCCAGACTTTGAAATCGGAGTGCCGTACCGCCATCCTGAATGCGGAACTGAAACCCCCGTGCCTCGTTGGCACCATCCGCTTCGGCACATATAATTTCCATGTGGGTCGGTTCAGTCCCCGGCGCCATATCCGGCCTGACGATGGCTTCAAACGTAAATGCTCCATCTGCGCCCGTAAGCCGTGAAAGGGCTATTGCATTCACTGCATCGCCGGCATACGGGGAAACCCCGGTCGTGCCGTCATAGGTGTTCAGTGCATTTCCGTATCCATCCGCAGACAAAACCAGTGTCGCCCCATTGACAAGCGGTAAATTGAGTGGATTGACCGTTGCCATATCAAGCACGTTCGAGCCGCTTGAGGCATCAAAATGCCATAAATGCAGCGTTTGTGCATCAACCGGATAGGGTCCGACCGCAGCAGCCTGTGCGATCGACACGCTAAGACACGCCATAAAAGCTATTAGTAACCACGTTCTCATGCTACATCCTCCACATTAAGGTTTTCTGAACTTCGTTTTTTTAGTAACACTACAACCAGTGTCTGCATACAAGCAGGATTTTAAGGTTCAAGATATAAATAAGGCTCTGCAAACAGCGCCCAGTCATTAAAATGTGTTCCATCCGGCCCTTCGGTGGTCACCAGAGTCAGGAATTGATCCTGACTGGAGATTGGAATGGAAATTATCTCATTTTGTCCGGCCGGCAAATCCCTGGAAAACTTTATCCGCCCATCCAGCAAGACATGGAATCCGGCAGTCGGCAGCGGCTGATTCGGCATTTTCTTGCGAATCATGGCAATGTGCTCCAAAAGCGACTCTGAAATCCCGCAGATGGTCTCAAATCGATCGATCTCAAGCCCTGGAAAATGCTGCCGTATGGCATGCAAATCAAATGTGATGCCCTGGCTGGCATGCATGTAAATAGATGGATTTTCACTGTTTCCATATTCGTTTCCCTGCAGTTTCAGATTATGACGGGGAACCGAAAAATTCGAGGCCTCATGCCATCCGCCGTTAAAAATACCATTCCAGAAATCACCCGCGGATTGCGGAAAATTGTCGACGGCATGTCCTTTGGAGGAAACAGCCAGCTTTCCATTCTGGACAATCGGAATAAAAACTCCGTCAATGAGAGGATTATCCGCCACTGTCACATACTGGGATTTGCCGTGCAGCGATGTTGTTGCCTTTTCAAATAGTTTTGCTTTGCCGGTTTCGACATCAATCCCCTGATTGATGGTACCGGTCCCCAGCCCGTCTCCTCCGCCAATGATATCAGCCAAATTGATCTTTTCGCCTCGCCAGACAAAATGCGTACGCGAATCCAGTGCCCGGACAAAACCGGTTTCATTCAGGGGAATATCCTGCAGATGGCCGCTGGGATTGACCCGCTTGGCCTGCCCTGTTTCGAGAATACGGCTGGCCTGCACATTACCCAGGGCGCCGGCCAGTAGCGAGGTCTTGCCGTAAAACATATGCACATTGGTCGATCCGGCAAAATCCACTTCAACACCGAATTCCGTTCCCAAATCAATCACACTGGAGGAAGGTGTCATCACAGTAAAACCGGTGGCCTTGACAGGCACGCTGGCATACATTCGTCCTGACTCCAGAACCATCTTGTCAGGCGATACCGTTTTGAACGTTGCCGGCCCCTCAAGAATAACCCTGGCGCCGTAGGCAAACTCCATTTTGACAATCCCTGAAAGGAGATTCACGGACTCGTTTTTGCCGAACAAAACATCTCCTTTGGCAGGACTGGCCGTCGAATGCATCCACTTGGCATTCAGAGTATCAATAATCACGGCTGCCGGCTGGGGTTTGGCAGGATTCAGATACGCTAGGGCAATCAGCAGAATTAAGGCCGCAGATGATACAATGGCAGTCAGCAGGAAAAACCGGTTGACCGAGTGAGTAACCCGCTCCACCCGACTGTCACGCACAGAGAATATCTTGGTTTCCTCCGGCGACGACTCGATAACTGCAACGGTGGGCGAACTTTTTTCGGTCTCTGCCAGCTCATTCCAGAATTGCCAGTTGATGACAGCGCTATCGGATGCAGATGGTCCCACAGGATTTGTTTTGGCATGATGTCCGACAATCGCATGATTCAGCATAAAGTCCACATAAGCCTTTGCCGACTCAGGACTTGACTCAATCCGACGCTGCAGCTCTTCAAATTCGTCAGGCTGTATCGTACCTTCCAGCGAAGCCAGAATCAACTCACTCAGGCGGATATCGTCACGTTTCAGTTCCATTACGTTGTTTCCCATGATGACAGCGTTCGTTCTACACACAAACGAAGCAGGTTATGAATGCGGGCCACGGATTTGTACATTCCCTGTTCCGGGCGGCCGCTTTGCCGGGCGATGTCGCGTATCTTGGCGCCGGTTTCGTAGCGATGTTCGATAATTTTTTTGTCGTTCTGATTGAGTTTTTGCAGGCATTCTTCCAGCGCATGGATTCGTTTATCCATGGATTGAATTTTTTCTGCGGTGAACGATATCAGTTCGCTGGTGACTTCCTCATTGAATTGCAGTTTGGAATGACCATACTGTTTCTTACGATAACTGTAGATTTGGTTGCGTGCAATCGTGATAGCCCAGGCCAGAAAACTCGTTCCCGACTGAAATTCACGAAATCGCCGGCACATCACCAGCGCCGACTCCTGCAAGATATCCTCTGCATCTGAAAGATTGGGAACCAGAGTCAGGATAAATCCGTAAATACGCTTGTGGTATTTCAAAAGCAGACCAACAAGCTGCTCATTCGGGTCTAGATTCGCTACTTTTGTATCATGCATATCAGACATATTCAGTCTAAATTTATACCAGATTCACATCCTTTTGGTAAGGATAATGTCGGATGCCAGAAATATTGGAGGGTAATTTTAAAAAAACACAAATAAATCATTGAATGGCGGCCGAGTGAAAAAATATTCAAACTTTCTGAATAATTTATAAGCCTATATTTGAAATACACTTATGAAATTATTATACGGGTAACGAACATGAGGGTTGACAAAAAATGTAAAAATGGGTATATTCGTTATTAAGCTCCTTCTGCCGCCTGTGGTTGCCCTGGGAAGTACACCGACTTCCTCCTCCTTCTGCCACAGGCGGTTTTTTTATGCGCACCAGGTTCCTAATACCATTTTTCATAATATTCCATTCTTTTATGCAATTTTTTTACCTCCAAAACAGTTTTTATTTAAAATTAAACATTTTTCAAACGAGCATTCTAAAATGGATGAACAGGAAAAAGGGTTATTTTTGGGAATTTGTGTGCTGGCCGGCGGATTATTGTTGTTGTTGCTGACAGGCGGCTATAACAAGTTCTTATTGGTGAATAAAGAAAATCTGGAACCGTTTATACCAGATCGGGTAGTTACGGTTCGCATTGTCATGGATGAAAAAGACTGGCAATGGGTTCGCTCCGCCGCAAGAAGCGAACAGTATGCCCGTGCCGATTTCTGGTTTGACGGCTATAAATATCCCAACGTCGCAGTCCGGCCTAAAGGCAATTCTTCGCTGATGTCCGTTGCCGGCAGCGGTTCGCCACGGCTGAGTCTCAAGGTGGATTTTAATTTCTTTAACTCTGCCCGCACCTTTCGCGGGCTCAAAAAAATGAGTCTGAATAATGGCTTTTCCGATCCAACTTACATGCGTGAAGTGCTCAGCTACGAGATATTCGATAATATGGGGCTTCCAACACCTCGTACCGCTTTTGTGGATTTATATGTCAATAACACTCATCTTGGACTTTATACACAGGTTGAGCCGATCGACAAGACGTTTTTAACTCACCATTTCGATAATCCCAACGGCAATCTCTATAAGCCTGAAATTGGAGCAGCGACACTAAACTGGACTGCCAAGGATTTAACTAAAAAGACTAATACTCCACAGCAGCCCCAGCAGAAAAATCAGCTTAATCTGGCTTTAAACGTTGGCGGAACACGCCTGGGCGATTTACTCCGGCTCATCGAGCGGGAACGCTCCGGTAATCCCTCTGCGGGGGAGCAAAATCCCGGTTTTGGCGGCGACATGTTCCCCGGCGGTCCTGGATTTGGACCCGGTATGCCGCCATTTCCCGGCCCGCAGGGTGGTTTCCAGCCCATTTCAGGCCAGTTTCCTCAGGGCGGCAATATGCCATTCCCGCCGGGAGGTCCCATGGGCGGCCCAATGCCAATGCCCCAGGGACAGGGTTTTGCCGGCCAGCCTGGCGAGCCGAATGGATTCTTTGCCAATGCAGGACAGCCATTTCCTCCCGGTATAATGGGCGGGCCTCCACCGATGGGGCCCGATGGCAATCCATTCGATCCAAATCAATTTCAGCGATTTATGGCGGACCGTATGAATCGGGGCGGTCGGGGAGGACGTGGTTTTCAGGGTGGTCCCGGGATGCCAGGATTTGGTCGGGGAGGCAATCTGCTGGAAACCATGGGGCTTAAGACGAATGAAAATTATCAGAACCATTCTGCACTGCTGCATTTTCTGGAGGTACTGAACAATACGCCGGACGAAACTTTTCCCGCTGAAATTGAAAAGGTTCTCAACGTCGATCAGGTTCTGCGTTATCTGGCTGTATCCTCAATGCTCGTCCATCTGGATAATTACACCGGTATGGGACACAACTATTATCTGTATGAAACCGATGGATATTTTACACTCATTCCGTGGGATTTGAATATGGCATTCGGAACCTTCCGCATGGGGGCCTCGCAGAGTGATATAGCCGAATTTTATATTGACGAGCCTGTTACCAGCGGACTGGACAGTCGTCCGCTGGTCAAACGCCTGCTGGCTTACCCGCCCTATCTGGAACAGTACCATAAATATCACGAACAAATGCTGGCTGGTGATTTTGCCGAAGGAGTTCTCGAAAAAAGGATTGATCAATGGGCCAATCTCATCCGTCCGCATGTCGAGAAAGATGAATTGAAATTTTTCACCAAGGAGCAATTTGAAAAGGGACTCAGTGAAGGCAGCGCTGGCATGGACTTTATGGGAATGGGAATGCGCGGCACTGGCAATATGAATAACACAAACGAACGACGCCCGGAGATGGCTATGGGAATG
>JAFGQP010000096.1 GCA_016935635.1 Sedimentisphaerales bacterium | reverse complement strand
TGGAATTACTGGCATTGGCTCAGAGTGACCAAGAATACGCAGGCTCGAAAATGGTTCTACATCAAGTACGGTCAGCCTCCGGTAACCATAGCAGATGCGAATCCGCCTTTGATTAAAGGCTGGGATGAACCTTCGGTCTATTGGCCGTCGCAGTATCCGATTATTGCGGATGACTGGCCCTGCAAAGATGATCGGCCTATAACCGATATTCACTGGTGGGGATCGTTTGTCGGATGGAGCAAACCTTACCTGCCAAAGGTTGTACCAAAGGCCTTTCATATCGGCATCTGGACGGATGTTCCTGTCGGGCCGACTGACCAGTTCAGTCATCCCGGCAGATTAATCTGGGAAAATGTTTGCACCAGCTGGGTGTGGAATTTTGCCGGCTATGATGTGGATCCGCGATGCGATTATCCGGATATGACCTGTATCAAAGATGAGGCCTGCTTCCAGTTTACTCAGCTTCTGAGTGAAAACGAATGGTTCCATCAAAAACCCCTGACCGATCCGGCCATACCGAATATTTACTGGCTGAGCGTTGCAGCGATTTATCCGGATGCCCCAGACGGAGTTCAGCCTGCCTATCCGTGGGGCTGGAAGACTCGCCCGCATAAGTTCAATGACGATGCGGTAAGGATTCTTGATACGGATATCTGGCCGATCAAACTGGGTGCAGTCTACACCGGCGGCCAGCCAATCCAGCTGCCGCCCTGGCCGGCGGGAGGCGGACAGTCGTGGGATATGGCCTTTGAACTGAGTACCAGCAAACCGACGATTCCTGCCAGTGCGGACCTGAATTACAGCGGCTTTGTGGACTTGGCCGACTTAGCTTTATTTGCCCGGCAATGGTTAACCTCACAACCATAAAAGGGTAATTTGCTGTGAGTGAGGGTGCTGTAGGTGAGGGGAGAAACTGTTGAAAAGCCGGATCTGAGGGATGGATCCGGCTTTCTTTCTTATAGACTCAGCATGGTTTTTTTGGATATCTGTCTTTTATTTGTTATATTTTTAATAACAATGCTGATACGGGGGTTAGAATTTGGGAAATTGATTAAGAAGTTTAGTTGTAATGTCCTTTTTTCTACTATGTTTTCCATACCTCGTTTGGCCCAGTCCGGATCGGTGCGCCCATCGCCGATCCGGACACGCCTTATCTTGATATTCCTGCCAATAATTCTTCCCATAACAGATTGCATTTAGCAAGATGTGTTGAATTTAGTAATTACTCGTGCCTGTTTGTTTCTTTTTTTCAACATTCCCTGTTTTCCTTGAATTATCTAAATTAAAGGCCTATAAAAACTGAATAATTGGTATTGATCCCCAATAGAATGTTGTAAATTTTCAACAAAACAGGACAGTTTCATTTTACTGAATTTTTAAAAAGAGATGTTGTTGTATACATAACCTATTATATCACAATAGGTTAAATATGTATTTAACAGGCAGTTGTCGTCTTTCTTTTATCTGGCATGGTCATTGCACCTATCATACCCATCATCGTGAAGCATAACTAATTCTGGCTTTTTAAGCGATGAGAGGGTAATGACTCCGACTCAGCTTCGGAAGAGGGTGTGGTGGAGCCGTTTTTTAAATTCGGCTCCTCTTTTTTTGCGCAAAATCCTTTGATTTACTTGTCATATCGTTATAATTCCGGGTATGGAAAAAGCCGTTTATCGAATTCTGGATGCGAATTTTAACCGGGCCCGTGAAGCCTTGCGAGGTATGGAGGAATACTGCAGGTTTGTTCTCAATAATGCTGCTCTGTCCGGCCGGGTTAAAGCCCTGCGTCACGCCCTTTGTCAGGCGGCTGCACAACTGGAGCAAGGCAAATTACTCTGTTCGCGTGATTCACAAAATGATGTCGGCAAAGCACTTCGTTTTGATGGACAGATGAAGCGTCTCAGTCTGGAGGATTGTTTTGTTGCTTCAGCCAAACGTATTACTGAAGCCCTGCGGGCCATGGCTGAGGTTGGTCAGACCATATCCCCATCTTTGTATGATGCCTTTGAAAGGCTTCGTTTTGATGCTTATACTCTTGAAAAAGATATTTACATCACAGGATTTGGTTATTTACGAATGAAAAAGGTCAGGCTTTATGTGCTGCTGACAGTAAAGACCGAGCAGGATAAACAAAAGCTGCCTGAATTAACCAAGGCCTGCATTGCCGGCGGGGCGGATTGCCTGCAGCTCCGCTGTAAGGGACTTCCGGATCGGGAGATACTGAACCTTTCGGAGACTTTTACAGATTTATGCCGAAAGGGTGATGTTCTCAGTATTATTAATGACAGCCCGGATATCGCGATTCTCAGCGGTGCGGATGGCGTCCATCTGGGGCAGGAGGACATCGCGGTTGAACAGGTACGGTTGCTGCAGCCGCGTCCCCTGATTGCCGGGGTCAGTACGCACAATATCGAACAGCTGGGGCAAGCAATCACGCAGCCGTGTGATTATGTCGCGTTGGGGCCTGTATTTGCAACTCAAACCAAATCCTACGAGCCCGCAGCGGGGCTTGGCTATCTGAATCAGGCAATGGATGTCCTTAAACAATGCTCAATCAGCCATGTTGCAATTGGCGGGATTACATTGGATAATGTCCGTCAGGTACTAGAACAAGGGATCCAGTGCGTTGCGATATGCAGTGCCATTTGTTCAGCAGATTCCCCCGAAAAGGCCTGCAGGAATTTTAAAGGTGTATTAAACTCTTTCCTGGCCCGCTAAAATCAGGTAAACTACCACTATACAGGTAGAAATTTCGCTGATTTTTCCACTTTATACACACGTTATCCACGAAAAATTAACACCAAAAATAAAGAAGATATATTAATACACATATTGTATCAAGTACTTATAAATATGCATACCGGTCGGTATATAAATTAATAAGAAATTCTGATGACGGTTTTATGTTATTATATATAAATGACTTACAATTTATACATGCGGTTCATACAAAGTATAAAGCTTTTTTTATGGAGCTGGGGCAGTCTAAAAAGTTCCATTAAGAGATAAAAAATATCATCTAAAAACGATAGATGGACAAGTTTTTCACAAGTTTTCCACAAATACCTTTTTCAATCGACACTGTGATCCAGGACGAATGGGCGTATTCGACACTTTCTCGATGATTAAACCGCATTTTATGCAAACTCTTATAAATGCTTATCTGCTAAGACGATAATACTGCAGGAGAAAAAATTATAAGATTAAAATGATCCTGAAATGTTATCCTGGGGGCAATTATTTTCTGGATTAGAGTACAATCTGGGGGAATGAAGTTGATTTGTTGAAAGTAAAAATCGTATAATGTACTCATAATTTCCTTCATGATTTTCACTTATTTTAAAGCTCAAGTCGATACAAAAAGAGAGGTTTGGTCAGGAGAGGTACAATGCGGCACATGGAAATAATTTCATATATCATCGTGATCGGACTGACAGGTCTTGTTTATGCGGACACCTTTGAATTGCGTTTCTCGGCCGTGATACAGGATGAGTCTGAAGATGTGTTGCCGGGCTCGTTTGCGGCTTTGGGATACAGCAACATACCAACTCCGCCATTTTCTCTTCTCCCATTAAAGCAGCCTCCACCGCCGCCTTCGAGGAGTTATGTACAGATTGTAAGGCAGTCTGAATCCGTGGAATGGATTCGTGAAAGTCAGGCGTATGATTCTGAAGGGATCGACCTGCTGTATTCCATGGCATTGATGGGTCATGATGCCAACGAGCCGGACCTGGCCGGGAAAAGTATCCTGACGCTGCATAATCCGGAGGTATTAGCGCAAATACCCAGGCAAAGTCTGCTGTACCTGCGGCGATATGACAGGGCCGGCAGTTTCGTCCAGAGTTACGACCTCCTGAATCCCGCCAATCATATCATAGAATGGGATGCTGCGGATGCAGTGGGCCGATATGCGTCCTTTGATTTGCTGCTCCTGGACAAGTGCCTGGCGGCGGATTTGGTACTCAACGATTTTATCGATTTTCATGATTTTACTGTGCTGGCAGCCCAGTGGCAGAATACAGGCCATGAGCTTTTGGCGGATATTTACTGGGACGACAAAGTGGATATTCTGGATCTTTCTATTCTGGCCGAGCAGTGGCTGTGCTCCTGTCTGGACTAACCGACCATAAAGACGATATACATCCGGCAGGCTATCGGCCGGATGCCAAGCGAGAGGTGGATTATGAAATCCTTAAAAAAATATCCGGAATGGCTGGTTGCGGGGCTGTGGATGTGTATTTCGGTATTGGGTTATGGTGACAATACCGGCCTGATTCAACTCAATAAAGACGCCCTCAATCCACTCGAAACCCTCCAAATCACGGTCTTTGATGTCAACGATGTCTGTCGGATTCATGTGACTAATCCTGTGGGGATTGTCCAGACATTTTCCGGCACCATTCAATCCGGCCAATGCACAGCCAGTTATGTGCCTAATTATTTGCCGGGAATCTATGAAATTTATGCCCAAACGACCGGCCCGGTTCCTCAGACCGAGACGGATACATTTACCGTCTCTTATGCGCAGAACACGCTGGCAATCAGCAACTGGCAATGCAATCAAAGCAGTTACGCTCCCGGTCAGGAAATGGCATTTACGTTTAATCTGGCCGACTCAGCAAGTCAGCCGGTTTCGGGGCTGTCTTCGCAGCTTGCCGATACGCGAACGGATGTCACCGGCGGAGGCTTGTCAATCATGCGCCGTATCGTTGGCATTGATGCTGATGGAACTGCCATCGCACGGCTTCAAATATATTTTGATACCACCGGCGGCTGGTCCGACATTTATGCAGGCACAGAGGTCCGCATCGGATTATCTAACACCGACGGCTCAACCCCTCTGAGCAGCCAGATTATCCGAACGACCGGATTTGAGAACAACGGCGGAAATTATCTGTCTTCGATTCTGACGGATACGGAATGGACGGTCCGGGTGGACAGCGGTTTTTCCGGCAGCGACAAAATTGCCTTCCTGGATTTCGAGGTGCCTCCGACGGCGTCTGTTTCAGACATCCTGTTTTCGGTCAATTATATTAGATATTACTACAATCCGAGCTGGGCGGATCGCATTTATATCGGTGAACAATACCTTACCCCCAGCCAATCCGGCATGGAATTAACCACAGGTTCTGTTTTTGGAACATTGGGTCGATTCCCGATTTATTTACCGATGACGCCCAATGAAAACGGCCTGCTGTATTATCGCATCCAGACCAATCAGACCATCGG
>JAFGQP010000380.1 GCA_016935635.1 Sedimentisphaerales bacterium | reverse complement strand
GTTGCTCCAATTTCCGCTGCAGCGGCTTTCATTGAATCCACAAAAACCTTAAAATGTTTTCCGTAAAGTTCTCCTGATATAATTTGAGGTTGTCCATCAAGATTCATGGTTGTGTCAATCATCCAACCGTATTCCCATGGCCCTCCATTTTCATTGCCAATTTCCCAGAACTTTGTAGCACCTTTATCATAACGCACCCAGCCGGCAGCAAGATGTGCAGCCTGAGCTACCGGGTCCTCGCTCGTCCCATAACGCGCATAACCATAATTAATGGTTATCAATCCCTGATCGACATTGGTTTTCCTTCGAAGTGTATAATATTGATCGGGGGTTGTTTGCCAGCCCCCTTTCCCTGTCTGTCCCGAAAATTTGATCTTTTCTGCAGTTTGAGTTGAAGTGTTATAGGTTGTCCCGTCATAAATTGAATCCGGAAGATCGGAGGGCAATCCGTTCCAAAAATACCCGTCTGACCAGCTTCCACCGGGAAAACGAATGAGAGTCGGCGCAAGGGTTTTAACTCCTTCAACGAATATGGGATCATCATGGGCTCCGGCCCAGGCTGCAATGGCATTACCAAATACATATTTGGAAATCTTTCCCAACGTGTCTCCCTGTATGGTCACAGATACCGATGCGGATTCATCAGGTTTTACCGCATTAACTGCCGGTGGTATTTCTGCTGTCTTTAATTGAAAATCATCCAGAAAACAATTCACATTGTTCTGCCCATAAAGGTTAAAATTGACAATTAATGCTGCGGTTACGAGAATACTATAAATTAATCTGTTCATAAAATTTACCTTCTGTCACCGGGTTTATTGCTGCCAAGCTTATCAATCGGATGATAAATTTCTATTGTTTTGTCATTGTTATCAGGAACACATCATTCTCACGGATTTCAAGTTCTTTTTCAAAGGGCCTCCCTTTATTAACCTGCATTTTTTCACTGGAAATTGGAGTACCATCGTTGAGCTCTTTGATTTTTTCAACCTGATCTTTGGTTAATTGATTGGGTCTTCCCATATCAAGGTATGTCGTGTAGGCATCATTTACTCGATAGCCAACCTGATAGGTTTTAACGAGATACTTACCTCTGGGAACATTGGAAATATTTATTTTTATTTTTCCTTTTGGGTTTGCAGGTAAATCCTTTATGTAATAATCCTGATTATTGATAGAGTCGGGGAGTGTGTAAGTAAAATCCCAGAGTAAAATTTGTACATTTCCTTCTTCATCTTTACATGCCCAGGAAGTCAAATCATCATTCTGCAGCTCTATATTTCCAAGCCGGTTGAGAAATCTGTAGGCATAGAAAACCGGTTTGTTGATAGCCTGGTAATTGAGCATGCCGAAACCGCCATGAAACGGGGTAAAGCGGGGGCCTGGTTCTTCAAAAATATCGGTAAACACCCAGTAGGACATTGAAGTTGCCGCGTCGCCAACCTTTTTTATTTTATCCAGCACGTAAGCCGCTTCATGATAACTATCATGCAGCGGATCGGCCGGTGTGTATGATGAGCTCCATTCAGTGTAATGAAGTTCCAATCCTGGCATGGAAGAACTTTCAATTTCTTTTCTGGAATTTAAAACATCAATGCTCAAGGCCATTGGATTCCTGGCAAGAACGGTCCCGGTATGTCCATATTCATCAAGAAATCCCTGATCGACTCCGTACGCATGTGTACTGATATAATCCAATGGAACAATATTTATTTTACAGAAGTCAATCAGATCAACTTCCCATGCGGCACCCGCGGTGGCCGGTCCGCCGATCCGGTATGCTTTGTTGACACTTTTAATACCGTTGGCCGCATATTGATACAGTTTAAAATAATCTTCCTGCGTTCCGGTCCAGAAACCTGGCGAAAGGTTGGGTTCGTTCCAGACCTCAAAATACCAGGTTTTCACTTCATCAGCACCATAGCGCTCTGTAAAATGAAGCGTCAGGTTGCGGATCAGCGCTTCCCATTTTTGATAATCTTTCGGCGGTGTGACATTGCCTTTCCACCAGAAAATGGTTTCTCTGCCGCTTGCCAGAGCTTCCGGCATAAATCCCAGTTCAACAAAAGGTTTCATACCGATGCTGAGAATATAATCGTATAGAACGTCAATATACTGAAAATTATATTGCGGATTACCGTCTCTGTCTTCACGGTAAACGCCCATATCATCGGTGAGCAGCCCGTGCATGCGAATATATTTAAAACCACATTCCTGATGGACATAGGCCAGTTGCTGCTGCCAGTCGGCCCGCAGGCCCTCATTGGCCCGGCCAGCGCCCACACATTCCTTGAACAGGGTGTTCAATGGACCTTTGGCCTGATTGAAATCAAGACTGATGATCCGGTCAGACAAGGTTGATTGCGCAGACACACTGAATAAAACCAGGCTGACAAGAATGAAAAACAATACGATCCTGGCGGTTTTTAAATATTTTTGCATCATGGGTTTAACCTTTCCTTTAAAATTTAATGCCGATTTATTTTTTATTGCCATGATTCAGGCCGAGTTCAGAAATTGGTCGAATACAATTTTTATGCATGCATAATTATATGAATAATTCTTCATTGTACGGTAATATCGATTTCATCCGAAGGCAGGCCCTTTGCTTCCGCACGGAGAGTCATTGTTCCGGCCTCTCTGTTACGCAACGGTCTGAGGATGACAAGCGCCTGTCCGTGAAAAGTTTTACACACGGATGCATTAAAACTCTCCACATCATACGGGCAGGCGTTTCCCGAACCTGCAATTTCACCGGCACCCGATACTGTCAATGTAACCGGAAAAGCGGCGTCAGGAATTAAATTACCCTGATCGTCGGTAATTTCTATTTTCACATAGGACAGATCATTCCGGTCGGCTTTTATCCCGGTTCTGTCTGCCGCAAGTTTTATTTTTGCCGGCATACCGGTTGTTTTCAGTTCTTTTACAGCCGCCTCAGTTCCATTATCCAGTGCAATGGCTCTTAAAATACCAGGCTCATAGGGCACCTTGAAGTGTGCTGTTAATTTGGAATCCTCATGAATCGTTTGTTCTGCTATGACTTTCCCGTTCAGTTCAAGCCGGACAACCGGATAATACGAAAAAACCCTGACATCCATGATGTGGCCTTCGTAGCCGTTCCAGTTCCAGCTCTGTAATTCGTCCGGCCATCCCCAGTAGCTGACGATTTCTCTTTTACCTTCAGGAATCGGGGTATGAACAGCCATTTCCAGCTTGCTGCTGTTCCACAGTACATCCTTGTAAAGCATTTGCGGCTTTTTGAAACCACAGATGTCGACGTCGCCGCACCATGCGTTGAACCACGGCAGGCTGTTGGCGCTCGGCTCGTTGTCCAGAACAGCGTTGCCGATACCGGTTTCGCCCAGGTAGTCCCAGGAAGTCCACACAAAGTCGCCGATAACATACGGGTTGTCGATCACGGCTTGCCAGTTCTCGAACGCCTCCCCGGGAAAGGATTCGGTGCCGACCATGATACGCTCGGGAAATTTTTCGTGATCGGGACCATATTGCCGCCACTGGTAGTTGTAGCCGCCGACATCGAGGAACGTGAACATCTTCTGCACCGCTGACCAGGGGCGGCCGTCCCAGAGCTCACAAATCGCTTCAGTGACCGGACGCGTGGGGTCCAGGCGATGAACCTCGTTCCTTAACTGTTCAGCAATGACAAAACCGCGTTCGTCGCCGCGCTGGGGGACTTCGTTACCAATGCTCCACATGATGATGCACGGGTGATTACGGTCTCGCAGAATCATGGATTCCAGATCCCGCAGCCACCACTCATTGAAGTACCTGCCGTAATCGTCCTGATTCTTGCCCTCTTCCCAGCAGTCAAAGGCCTCGTCCATTACGAGGATGCCAAAGCGGTCGCACGCGTCGAGAAATGCGGGCGATGGCGGATTGTGGCTGGTACGGATGGCGTTGAAGCCGTATTCCTTCATCAATTGAACGCGGCGTTCTTCCGCACGGTCAATCGCAGCCGCGCCGAGCAGGCCATTGTCATGATGCATGCAGCCGCCCTTGAGTTTCACGACCTCGCCGTTGAGTTCAAAACCTTTCTCAACCGTAAACCGAAGGGTGCGGATACCCAGGGTCGTTTCGGAACGATCCAGGATGCCCTGGTCTCCAACCAGTTCGATCCGCGCGCAATAGAGCGCTGGATTGTCCAGGGACCAAAGCACGGGATTGTTTACGGAAAATACCCGGGTGAATTCCTGCTTGTTCCCTGCCGTGAGTTGGACTTCCGAGTCCTTGATTTCGATGGCCTTGCCGTCGGGATCCACCAGGCGGGTGCGCAACCGGATGGCACAGTCCGCGTCACAGTTGTTCTCGATGGTGGTGGCGACACTGATCGTGGCGCTTGTTTTGGATACATTTGGCGTGGTGACATGCACGCCCCAAAACGGGATATGCACTGGATCAGCCACCGCAAGCCAAACATGGCGGTAGATGCCGGAGCCGCTGTACCACCGGCTGTTTCTGCCGGTGTTTTTAACCTGAACAACAAGCACGTTTTCCTGCCCGGCGGGTTTGAGATAAGGTGTCAGGTTATAGACGAACGATGTATACCCATATGGATGATTGCCCAGGTGACGGCCGTTCAACCAGATGTCCGCGTTCATGTAGACGCCGTCGAAACAGATCGTGACGTGTTTGTCCGCATCGGCAGGCACCAGAGTAAAATGCTTGCGATACCAGCCAGTACCGCCTACAAAATAGCCGGTACTGGCTCCGCCTTCGCTGAGGGCGGAGTCGAATGGACCGATGCGCATGGATTTTGTCCCGGCTGCGTAAATACCTCCTTCACCGGCCCTGTCAAAAACGCGTACGGCCAGCACATCAGAACCGTCACCGCGTACCAGCGATGCGGGAATACGATAGCGACGCTGAGCATTATAGGCTGTGCGGTAATCAGGCGGAAACGATCCCGTACCGCCGATGCGCTGGCCGTTGAGAAAAGTCTCATCCACATCGTCAATGCAGCCGAGCAACAGATCGAAATCCCGGCCCCGGCACTCGGCCGGGATACCGATATGACGGCGATACCAGCCGTACACATCGTTATCGGTATAATTCGAATGCCGCTCCCAGGTACCCGGCAGCGTCACGCTCTGCCACTGGCTGTCGTCGAAATCGAGTGCTTTCCACGCTGTGTCATCACCCTTCCGGAAACGCCATTCACCGGTTACGGCCGGTAACTCCGGAGGAAACGGTTCTTCCTGCGGCGGCAGATCCTCGATGCTCCAATCGTGAGGCAGATCGATGTCCTGCCACGATGTATCAATAAAATCCGGCTTTTCTGCTCCCTGTATATCTCCCGGATGAAATTTCCAGCCCTCGTCAAATAGTATTTCGTTTCGGTGTATTTGTGCAAAGCACTGATTTATTAAACCGGCAAGAATGAACAGTAAAATGGAAATTCGATGGTTCATGGTCGTATCACCTCTTTATTGGTTCACTTTTTATGATTGATTATTGCTTTTCAACCTCATCTCTTAATAACCTGATCATATATACAGGCCCTGCAGTATTCCCGCGGAGTGGCTGAAACTTGACTCGAATATGACTTTTTCCTTTCACCATGGAATCCGGTATGGCATAAACCACATTTTTAAATTTCGACAGGTTCCAAACCCCTGTATTATCCTCTGTGACAAGCTTTTCATCGTCGATAAAAATATCGAATCTTCGGCCGCCCCATTCTGCCCCCCAATAGCGTACGAACAGACTTAAGCCGGTTTCGGAATTTGTTGTGAAATCGTAACTAAAATATCCGCCGTTACGGGCATCACGCCAAAACTCATTATAACTGTTTCCTTTACCGGATTTTTCATTTTGCATGGCATGATCGGTTTCAGGCTGTTGTTCGCCTGTGGCGACAAAATCGATGGTGCGTTTTTCGATAGTCAGTTTTTCATTTTCGATAGTTGCCAGTGAATCCACATAAGCCTCGTAGCTGTCATGGGTCAAAGCCAGCCAGTACATCATATACCTGGCATCATGGATTTGACTAAAGGGCTCTAATGTAAGGTCCATTGGATTAATCATTTTTACATTGAGTTTGAAATTTAATGGTTTATTTTTCACGGGCTCCAGTTTATTGCCAATGCTTTGAAGATCATCCTCTATGAGAATAGGCGCTTTATCAACCGGCAAATATTCACCACTTGAATACTGTGACCACCGGCCGTCATCTGCAATAAGACCTTTCAGATCCTCTGTTCCGGTTTTTGCGCCGAGCAGAATAGGGCCATGCAGGAAAGCTATGTATTCAGGAACATTGGGTACAGGCTCAATGGTATTATGCATGGGCAGCATGATTTCAACCGTATCCC
>JAFGQP010000095.1 GCA_016935635.1 Sedimentisphaerales bacterium | reverse complement strand
CAGTTTGGAATCCTGGGGCCGACGGCCTTTCTGATGGCGGTGGGGGCTGTGGTCTGGAAAGGATTTCGCGGATTATGCGGCGAACAAGCCGGACCGGCTGATTCCATTGCGGCCCGTCGGGATTCAATTCTCCCGGTTGGCGTGCTGGCGGGGACAATGTTACTGCTGCTGCTGATTCGACCCTGGATCAGTGAAGGCGGTATCATCGGTGAGAATAACACGGTTCAACGGATGGTTTTTGTTTCCATGTATGTCATACCCTCGGCAGCCTTTTTGCTGGCATTCGGTTTGCTGTGGGCAACCAGTAAAGAGCCGACGAGCGTGATGCCGCGTGATGGATTGCTCTGCGGTCTGTTATGCGGAGTGGTCGGGATTTTAATTCATAACCTGATTGATTTTGCACTATTTGAACCGGGTGTCTGGATGAGCTTCTGGCTGATGCTGGCCCTGATTCTGTGCATAAGCCGTGGGCCGGACAAGCCGGCCGCATCAGAGGCGCTGCCGATAAAGCGAGGGTGGATTGGGATCATCATTGCTGCAGCCGTGACGGGCTTGATAATAAATCATTATGTCTGGATTCCCGTCAAAGCGGGTGCTGCTTTTCAGCAGGGACTGCGGGACTTTGACCATGCCGAACAGTATTTTATGGAATCGGCACGAATCGATCCGCTGGACCCGGACCCCTGGGTCTTTGCCGGCCAGTGGCGTCTGAGCAAATTCGAGAACTCCAGACTGTCCAGCCGGGAACATTCGGAAAAGGCCGTGTCGCATTTCCAGCAGGCCTGCGGCCGGGACCGGGCGAATTTTCGCTGTCGGGAATTGCTTGGCAGAGCTTATATTGCTCAGGCTGAAGTGAATCCTGAGCAGTCCGGACAACTGCTGGAATCCGCCTATCAGGCCGGCCTGGAGGCTCAGACTCGTTATCCCGGTTCGGACCGGATTGCGTATGATCTGGGGCTGCTGGCCGAGCGGATGGGCAATCGGGAAGAAGCTCTTAAGCAATTTATGTTCGCTGTCATAATAGAAGGACAGTATCGTGCCCAGTTTGCCCGGATGTATCCGGGATATCCGCTATGCAGCCGCCTGGGGCAAAGTCGATATGATTATGCTAAGGCCTATCTCAATAAAGAAATGTTTTTACCTGAAAACAAAACTGATACTCAAGAAAAGGAGAAAGACCAATGAAGCTACAGAAACGACATTATCTGGCAGTTCTGATGACGACGGCCGTTGCGGGACTCTTTTGCGGATGCGCAATCGGTCAGGATGAGGAAGAAAAGGAAAAATGGATCAGCCTGTTTAACGGCAAAGACCTCAAGGGCTGGACGCCCAAATTTGCCGGCTCAAAACTGGGCGAAAATTACAAAAATACCTTTCGAGTCGAAGACGGCGTATTGAAGGTTTCTTATGACCAGTATGAACAGTTCAACAGCGAATTCGGACATCTGTTTTATGCGCTGCCGTTTTCGCATTATATTTTCCGGGCCGAATACCGCTTTACCGGCGAGCAGGTCAAAGGCGGCCCCGGCTGGGCATTTCGCAACAGCGGCGTCATGATTCATTGCCAGGACCCGAATACCATCACCAAAGACCAGAGTTTCCCGGTCTGCATTGAAGTGCAATTACTGGGCGGCGATGGCAAAAACGACCGCACGACGGGCAATCTCTGTACACCGGGCACCAATGTGGTGATGAACGATAAACTGATCACCGACCACTGTATTACTTCCAAGTCAAAGACCTATCATGGAGATCAGTGGGTGAAAATTGAAATTGAAGTGCACGGCAATGGTATCATCCGGCATAAAATCAATGGCCAAATCGTGATGGAATACCAGAAACCGCAACTGGATGAACGGGACGCCGATGCCAAAAAACTGATTCAGGATGGTAAGCTGATGGTGTCGGAAGGCTATATTTCCCTGCAGGCTGAAAGCCACCCGGTGGAGTTCCGCAAGGTGGAAATCCTGCCGCTGGAAGAATAATAAACGCAAGGTCCGATAACCCGGTCAGGCCGGTAAAATGTAAGTATTAACCGAAAACTCAGTTCAGTTGGGAGCGTATTCACAATAACTTGTGCAATAGTGCATAAAAATAGGTGTTTTTCCCCTTAAAATTGGTGAATTTAATCGCCGACATACATCATAGACCGTTGTTGGTGAACCTGAGTCGATGTCCGCAAAAGGCGGGATAATTGACCGAAATGGCTATGACAGTCAGCTATCTGCGATGATTCATGCCCGATAAATAGAGACCCGGCGGGTATAATTGTTGCGACAGTCAAAGAAATCAACGATTAAAGCTGCTGCAGTCATCCTCGCCGAGACGGAAAAGTTCAAGCAGGATTGGTCTGGATAGTATTATTGGATCATGTTATGGAAGGACATTGTAATACACATAATGAGCGGACGGCAGGGCTTTCCCGGCCTATTATCCGAGTTTACCTGGCGATAGGTTTGTGTATTCTGGCATCGACAGCAGGTCTTGGTCTGGCCTGGTTTTCTGCCCGGCGAATGACCCTGGAGCACACTAAAGTCTGCTGTGCAGCGATGGAAATTCGCATTGAAACCGTTGCGGCGCACCTGTGGCTCCAAAAATATGTCTATGTTCGAGATGATGATATTCTAAATCATATTCGTTCTCATCTGGATAATGCGGTCTGGTATGTGCAGGCGATCTTGCACGGTGGAACGAACAGTCATGATTCTTACCCCGCGGTCCGCAACAGCTCGATTCGGCAATATGCCGAGACCATCAACAGGCAAATCGATTCCTACCGGGAACAGATTCTCAGACGGCTGGATTTTGTGACTCAGTCCAACCAGGCCGAATATGCGATTGAAGCGTTTGATGCGGATTTTTCTTCCCTGATTGCCTTGACAGAACAGATTGAAAAAGACATCAAGCAAATGCAGCAGCGGGAATTGTATGTGTTCTACGGGGTATGCGGAGTGCTGCTGATATGCTGGCTGGTTCTGGCAATGCTGTTTGCCCTGTTCATGCGGCAATATTTTGAGAAGCAGCGGGATCATAAACAGCAGCTTGAAACGGCCAATTCCAAGCTGGAAGCATCCAATGCCGAGCTGGTTGAGACTCAGAACAAACTGAACCGGATTAATGAAAAGCTCAAACGCGCGGTCCGGGAAGCCAAACGTCTGGCGCGATTGTCCGATAAAACCAGTAAGCTCAAAACAGACTTTCTGGCCAATATCAGCCATGAACTGCGGACACCGATGAATGCCGTGCTGGGATTTTCGAATCTGCTTCGAGAGGAGCCGCTGGCGGAGCATCAGAAGGAATTTGTACAAAGTATTCATGCCGCGGCCGGAACCATGCTGTGCCTGATCGATGGTATTCTGGATTTAACGGAAATCGAACGCGATGAAGTGGACATTTCCTGTCAGCCCATAGTGCTGGAAAAAATGCTGCGCGAACTCTGGTCGATTTATTATCTGCCTGCCGAAGACCGGGGACTGTGTTTTGAAATCCAGCGGATTGGAACACTTCCCGAGCAGATTCTCGGCGACCCGATCCATCTGCGGCAATGCCTTGTGAGCCTGATGGATAACGCGCTGAAATATACCGAGAAGGGGCATGTTTATGTTCGAGTCAGTCGCAGGGATGATGCCATCCGGCCATGGCTGCGGTTTGAAATCGAAGATACCGGCGTCGGTATCAAGCCCGAAGAGCAGGACTGGATATGGAATATCTTTGCCCGTTCGGACAATAAAATCAATCGTGACAATCGCGGCTTTGGTCTGAGCCTGCCGATTGCGGTGCGGCTGATACAGCGGATGAACGGGTCGATTACCTTGAAAAGTGATGCGGGCCAGGGCACTACGTTTACCATGGAAATTCCGCTGGATCTACCGCCTGCAGCTTCGGCAGCACACACAGAAAAGCTTGTCGCCCTGGTCGAAGGCGCATAATCATTCACATGGTTTTTGCCTTTTCCCTTTTTCATTTTATACTGATCGTACTTGAAATTTTCCGGTTCGTCGCGGCTAAGTACGGTGGCATCAACCACTTGCTGCTTTTGCTCGCGGAATAATCATACCCATTGGGTATACCCTGATTAAATGCACACATTATCCATCAGCCGCGGGAAGGCAATGCACTGGCGGATGTGCCGTTCATTGGTAATCCATGCGACGGTGCGTTCGACCCCAAGACCGAAACCGCCGTGCGGCACCGAGCCGTATTTTCGCAAATCCAGGTACCAGTCATAATGCTGTGGATCATATCCTTCTTCCTCAACGCGTTTGAGCAGGTACTGCAAATCATCTTCCCGGACGGAGCCGCCGATAATTTCCCCAAAGCCCTGTGAGGCCAGCAGGTCGAAATTCTGAACCACCTTCGGATTGTCGCGGTCGGTTTTCATGTAGAACGCCTTGGCCTCGCGGGGGTAGTGCGTAACAAAAACAGGTTTGTCATGCATCAGGGAGATGATGGTCTCGTCGGAGCCGCCAAGATCCTTGCCCCACTTGAATTCGGAGGCCAGCTGAGCATGTTTGGGATTATTTTCAATTTTGATATTCAATTCATCCAGTTCAGCCCGCAATTCGATTTGCAAGCGGGCGTTTTTGTCTTTTTGCCACTGTTTGAGACCTCCGGCTTTCTCTGCCGCTTCGATGTCAGCCAGTTGTTTTTCGAGAGCAGTTTTTTGTGCCTTGAACTGTTCCAGTTGTTCGGCCATGAATTGGACGGTGCGGCTGCTGGTCAGGATATCGGCAGCATCCGTATAGGTCAGGCGATGGAAGGGCGGTTCGATTTTTTCCAGCATGGCGATATCGGCGCCGAGGGTTTCCAGTTCCGGGCGATTGTCTTTCAGGACGCGTTTGACGACGCTGGACACGAAATTTTCCGCCAGTTCCAGCAGGCCCGGCAGTTCAATATACGCAACCTCCGGCTCGACCATCCAGAATTCGGTCAGGTGGCGCCGGGTCTTGCTTTTTTCGGCACGGAAGGTCGGACCAAAGCAATAGACCTTGCCGAAGCTCATTGCTGCGCATTCGAGGTAAAGCTGCCCAGTCTGCGACAGAAACATCGGCTTGCCGAAGTAATCGACGGAAAACAGCGTCTGTTCACCCTCACCGGCTGCGGCTGTAAAGATCGGGGTATCCACCAGTGTAAAGCCGTTGTCATTGAAGAATCGCCGGATGGCATCGATGACGGTATGGCGAATGCGTCCGATGCACCAGGTCCGCTGACTGCGAAGATGCAGGTGGCGGTTTTTCATGAGGAATTCCACGCCATGCTCCTTGGGCGTGATGGGGTAGTCCTGTGTCGGGCAGACAATACTTGCCGCCGTCACAGCCAGTTCGTGACCCCCCGGACTGCGGGGTTCAGCACGAACGACCCCGGACAGCGACAGGGACGACTCCTGCCCCAGTCGGACGAGCTGATCGAACAGATCATCCGGAATTCTGCCCTTTTCGATCACACACTGGCACAGGCCGGTCCCGTCCCGCAGAACAATAAAGGCGACTTTTCCACTATGGCGGCTGTGATAGACCCAGCCGGACAGAGTGACTTCCTGACCCGCGAATGCACTGAGCTGATGGATTGTCGTTTTCATAAGACCTTGAAATATGAATGCTTATATAGTTTTGTTCACATCATTGTGCTTATTTGTACCCCCGATGGGACCAAAAATCAATACAGTGCCGTTTTTTTTTGTATGAATATTTCAAAAGGCCAGGAGAGCTGTTTGACATAAAATATCTCACAGTGTGCGAAATAAATGTAATCCCTCGGCTGCCGGCATCATCTTGCATAGTAAGTGATCTGTTTGTCCGGCTGTTTCTTATTTGAAACACGAAATTTGGAGGCCATTATGAAGCTGACTTGTCGTTGGATCGTTGTCGTTGTATTGCTTGGGGGACTTTTACATGCGGCCGAAGTACCGCTTGCCCAGGTGCAAAAAGCCCTCGAAAAACCGGCGGCCCACCCTCGATTATTGTGGACCGCGGGGCAGGAAGAATCTATTCGCAGTCGCATAGCGGCGGACCCGGCAGCCAAAGCCATCTATGAGCAAATTCAGCATCAGGCGGATTCCCTTCTCGAACAGCCTGTGATTGAGCGGGTTCAAATTGGCCGGCGGCTTCTGGATAAGTCTCGCACGTGTGTCAAGCGTGTGCTGACCTTGTCGTTTATGTATCGGATGACCGGACAGGAGGTCTATTTCCAGCGGGCCCAGAAAGAAATGCTCGCTGCGGCGGCATTTTCCGACTGGAATCCCTCCCATTTTCTGGATGTGGCGGAGATGACGACGGCGCTGGCCATCGGGTATGACTGGCTGTATGAAAAACTGCCGCCGGCGTCGCGGGAATCCATCCGTCGTGCAATTGTGGAGAAAGGGCTTGTGCCGTCGCTGGAGACCAAAGATGATTTATCGAATCTGCAGTCGATAAAAAAGAGCATTGAACGGCGGATGAACACCTGGTGGGTGACTTCGACGAATAACTGGAATCAGGTCTGTAATGGCGGCATGACACTGGGGGCGCTGGCGGTACTGGAAGATGAGTCGGAATTGGCGATGCAGGTTGTCCATCGAGCAATTGGTTCTGTTCCGCGGGCTATGGGAGAATATAATCCGGATGGAGCGTATCCGGAAGGTCCGAGTTATTGGGTGTATGGAACCAGCTATAATATTTTGCTGATTGATGCTTTGAATACGGCGTTAAATACGGATTTCGGTCTTTCGAAACACAAGGGATTTAAGAAAACCGGGGATTATTTTGTTCAGATGACCGGGCCGACAGGATTGTTTTTCAACTATGCCGATTGCGGCCAGCGCGGGCGGGATATTTATCCGGAAATCGTCTGGTTTTCCAAACATTACTCCCGGCCGGACTGGCTGTGGGGGGAGAAGCCTGCACTGGAACGCTATCGTACGAATGAAGGCCAGAGGATGTCCGGAGGGTCCCGTTTTCTGCCGATGACTTTGATCTGGATGGGACAGAATGAACCTGTTAAGCCTGCAATGCTCTGCTGGAAAGGCGATGGGAATAACCCGGTGGCTGTCTTACGTAGCGGATGGGAGAAGGATTCGCTCTACGTTGCCATCAAAGGCGGCAGGCCGTCTGTCAATCACGGCCACATGGATATCGGATCGTTTGTGTTGGATGTGGATGGAGTACGCTGGGCACTGGATCTGGGATCGCAGGATTATAACCGCATTGAGCAGATGGGAATCAGTCTGTTCAACATGCGGCAGGATTCGAAGCGATGGCAGATTATGCGTTATACGAACCTGTGGCATAATACCTTGGCCGTTGATGAGCAGTTGCAGAAAGTGGAAGGATTTGCACCGATT
>JAFGQP010000379.1 GCA_016935635.1 Sedimentisphaerales bacterium | reverse complement strand
TGTCTGATGAGTATCTGTTCACCAGTACGGTGACCTACAGTCCTGTTGTGCAGCCTTAACAAAGCCTGACCGTAGCTTAATAACACATAAAAAGTCCATTATTTTGGGAGTATAAAAATGAATAGACGAAATAAATTTCAGAAATTGGCGGTCTTAACGATCGCACTTATATTAGCTGCCGCGGCTCAGGCGGCTCTTATTGGAAGTGTAACATCGCGTAATGGTGACGCTGGTACATCCCCTGCTCTTGGCGGGATTTTGACCGACCCTGCTTTAGCATGGGTCGATCGCAATAACCACAGACTCGAGGGTATTCCGGCGACCCTGGTGGATCAGGCCGAGTATATCAAATCAGTCATGGGCGATAAGGACAATGCTGGTCTTGAATACGATGTCGTTCTGACATCCACCGCAGATGTGTATTTGTTTATTGACAACCGTGTTGGTGATGGCGTCAATACGAACCCGCCCACATTGACGACCAAAATGACATGGATTGCAACGATGGGGTTTGTGGACACCGGTCTGGAAATCAGTATAGATGAAGATTTTGCAACAAAAGACGGTATCGACAACTACTACCGGCTATATAAAGCCACCTTTCCGGCCGGCACCCTTACCCTGAGCGAGCAGAATGACGGTGGAACGCGTGCGATGTATATACTCGCTGCGTTGCCGGGTAATCCCGCTGCCGGAGACCCCGACCCGTACGATGGCGAAGTGCGCGTTGCTTTGAATAAGGTCCTGACATGGACGGCGCCGACAAACGCGGACATCGACCCGGCGGTTCCCATTGAGTATAGTGTTTACGTGGACCCGAACGAAACGAAAGTCTCTACCGGAACCGGATGTACTTATTTCCAGAATTTCAGCACCAGTACATCGTTTGATCCCAATCCGGATTTGACGCTCAATGAACAGTACTATTGGCGTGTTGATGTCAAGTGTAGATTGGTCGATGACCCGAATGAATACACATACCCCGGCAAAATCTGGACGTTTAAAGCAGTCGGTCCTACGCCTGATGTGACGGCCGGTCAAAATGTTCTGACCTCGCTTGATCTGGTGCCTGCCACTCTGAGCGGTAACGTTTCCGATTTGGACAACGATACCCAGGCGATTACCTGGACCATTCTGACCGATGACAGTGCTTATCCCGGCAGTCCGGTCAAAGAAGTCATGCAGATGCAGGGCCGTAACGCCTACACTGCAGATCCCACTTATACGGGTCTGCTGCAGGACTGGATCGGTACCGATACCCGCGAAAAAGGCGACCCGCTCACACTGACCCTCAGCGGTCTTCCTGCCGGCACCTATACATGGACGTCGTATCACCATGATACCCAGGACCAGACAGGCTTGTTCGACCTGACGATTGACGGTGTTCCTTATGCGGGAAATCCGGTTGACATTTCCCATGGTGCCGATCTGCCGTTTGATCCGAATGTAACCAAGGTCGTAGCGACGATGGTTTCTGACGGCTCGGATGTCAAATTGGTTTTTGATCAGCAGCCCTATGGTACGACTGTTGCGAATGCCTTCTTCGTGATGAACGGCTTTAGCCTGGTTTCAGAAACCTTGGACCCGGATCTGTTTGTTGATTTTGGTGGGGTAGCGACCCCTGTTCAAACCGAGTATACAGCATATACCGCGGGTAATGAAGTTCTGGCTGATTTCCCAGAAAAGTCCTTTGCGGCATTTGGTAGTACGGTCACAGTGAATCCCGATTGGGGTTACCTGGTCAATGCCGTCGTAACGGATACCACCAGCAATTGGCAGACGCCCACGGGGTCGTTCACGACCGACACGGCCGGCACCTACAAGGTCCGCCTGACCGCGACGGACGATGACGGCTCAGACAGCGAAATCATGGAAGTCCGCGTTTATGCGGATGCCTGCGCCGCTGCCAAGGCCAGTCCGGCGGGCTACACCAAGCCGGCATACGATTTCAATAATGATTGCATCGAAAATCTGCTTGATTTTGCTGCCTTTGCCGGCAAGTGGCTCGAAGATCTGCGCCTCTCCGCCCAGGATACTTTCATCAGCAATGTCACTTATGATGAGGTGATCCAGCCGTAATTTTTTTCCTTTGCGGAATGATGAATAACAGATGATGTATTTGTGAACTGTATAAACATATAGTGAAAAAATGTGATAGAAGAACTTTCGATTTTTTGACCGGTTGGGATCGGTAAATCGCCGATCCCAACCAAAAATTGCAGGTTCTATTCTTGGAAGGGAATCTTCTTATAGATCGGGCTGAAACCGGCCTTGCGAGCATTTTTCAAAAAGACATCAATGAAGCGACGCCATAACGGCTAAGACAGCAAATTGGATATGCGGGTAAGGTGATATAACTGCATCAGAAACAATTGCTGGTATTTTTTTAAAGCTTAATTCAACAGCAACAGTAATTCCTTTTAGGTGTTTGACCGAATTAACAAAATGGGCCCCGGAAAATACCAGAAATACACAATGTTCGTAAAAAATGCATTGACCAGGATCACACCATGAATATGACACGAAATGAATTCATCCGAAATGTGATTTTATCGTCATCTTTGCCATCTCTTATTAAAAAAAACGCATTGGCCGGAAACACAACTAATACTTCAGAATCAGTGGAAATGACAATGAATGAAAACAAACTTCGCCGTCCGTTGGCGATTACGATGTGGGATTTCTCTTGGTTGGAACGCCGTTGGCCGGGTGCTGGCTATGAAAACTGGGATAAAATACTCGACGAACTGGCCGAACGAGGTTACAACGCCGTTCGTATTGATGCCTATCCTCACTTGGTCGCAGACAATCCAACCAAAGAGTGGACGCTTTTGCCTGTCTGGGATCAGCAGGTTTGGGGCAGTCCGGCGATTAACAAGGTTGTCGTTCAGCCCGCACTAAATCAATTTATCGCCAAGTGCAAAGATCGAAAAATAAAAGTTGGCCTGTCCTCCTGGTTCCGTGAGGACGCCGATAATACCCGCCTGAAAATTACATCACCAGAAATCATGGCCGAAAACTGGGTCAGGACATTAGACATGATCGCCAAAGACGGCCTGATGGACACTATCTTATATACCGATTTATGCAATGAATGGCCAGGCGACATTTGGGCACCGTTTTTTCAGAATGAACCGGCTAAAATCTGGGGTGCCTGGCATACCGATAAATCAATAATGTGGATGCGTCAGGCAATAACGGCGGTACGCGAAGCTTACCCGGAAATGCCGCTGTGTGTTTCGATTGACACTGACAAACCAGACTATTACTCCCAGAAAGATCTGTCGTTTATGGATTTGCTGGAACGCCATATCTGGATGACACAGTGCAATGATGGGGAATTTTATAAACTTGTAGGATATCATTATGAGCGATTCTCTTCAGAAGGGTATAAAAATCTCGTTGAAAAGGGAGAGAAAACGTACAGAGCTCGTCCTGACTATTGGAAGCGGCTGCTGGTTGAAAAAATCAGGACCATCGCCCAGGCCGTTGGCAAAACAGGATTACCCCTGATCACTACAGAATGCTGGGGCATTGTCGATTATAAAGACTGGCCGCTGCTGAATTGGGATTGGGTTAAAGACTTGTGTGAGCTTGGAGTGACTACCGCCGCCGATACCGGTCAATGGGCTGCCATTGCAACCAGTAATTTCTGCGGACCGCAGTTTGCCGGTATGTGGCGGGATATTCAATGGCACCAGCGTTTGACCGATAAAATCAGAAAATCCAAAATAAACGAATCCCTTTTCATTTGTCCTCAGGCTCAGGCATTAATGAAAAGAGTACTAGCATAATTGTCCTTAAAAATAGTAGCAGGAAATTGGTTAAATTATAGTTGCGGAGGCAGTGTCAAAAATACGTTTATTGATGCGGAGGAGTCAATAGTATTCATTATACAAAAAAGAGGGGGCTTGATAAAACCATACGTCCCAATCATGCAGATCTTAAGAATATCCCACCGATTTGCTTGAGATGCGTTGATGCCCAAATCAGTCAACACAATACGGTCTCAGTATAACAGATTCCGTTAAAGATTATCACTAACACGCATGATAACGGGTGGGAATGTTGAAATCCGATAATGATAATTCGTTATCAAGCAGCTCAAAGAAATTCAGGAAGGCCTGTCTCCGCACTACACCTCATCGGACACATCGGTCAATCAAGAATTCCTTGATTGCTGCAATGTGGGTACTCCGCGGTTTATATTTTTTAACAGTCAACTCGTAAATCCATTCACTCTGCATATCCTAAAAGATACACAACGCCTTGTTAATAAATAACTTATATTTTATAGAGCAAGCCCTACATAGGCTTGGAACCCTCAGTTCGCCAGCGATCGAAGACTGCCCGCATTTTAGCCAGTTGGATCCCCACGTGGGCATATTCGTGCTTGCCGGCGTGGAACTCGGCGCTGTAGGAGCCGTGATAGCCCGCGTCGCGCAGGTTCTTCATCTTCTCTTCCAGCGGTCCTTCCACGATGTTCCAGGCAAAGTGCGTGTGGCATATCCAAGGGGCCGCTTCCCGGTCGGCCTGATCCTTTTCGGCTTGTGAGCCGGCCCATCCGCTGATATGGCAGGAGATTCCGAACGCCGGGTGGTCCACCGCCAGGTAGAGCTTCTTCATATTGGGCCAGACGGTCTCAGGTCCCCAGTGGCTTTCGGCGCCGACCATAAAGCCGTTGTC
>JAFGQP010000094.1 GCA_016935635.1 Sedimentisphaerales bacterium | reverse complement strand
TATATGAATAGACACATGAAAGTTCTTTCAGTTTCGTTTTTTTACGAAATGTTTACCAACATCCTCTATTTTACAGACATAAAATACATTGTCAATCCTGTTCCTCTCTTAATAAGAAGTTCAAGGATTGACAATAATCACAAATCCTCCCCGCGGCTGCATTTCAATCGTTGCTTTTCGCAAGGCGGACTTTTCCAGCAGCTTTTGGCTGAAAGTCCTGTCTGCGCCATCCGTTATCAGGGTTCCGCTGGCATTGTCCGGGATAAATGACAAATCAAGTGAAATGCTCTTTTTGTCATTGGTTCCGTTAATCCCGGCAATAGTCCAGGTATCACCGCTCTTGCGGGCGATGACAACGTACTGGCCCGGGTAGCCGTCCACAAAACGAGTCGTATCCCATGCGGCCGGAACGGTTTGCAGAAATTTGACCACATACTCCGGCATCAGTTCGAACTCTTCCGGCACCAGCCCGAAATGCTGGACTCCGGATTCAAAAACAACCGACAAAGCCAGTTCAAAGGCCAGCGTGGTCTTGAGGCGTACCCCGCGGATTCTGGGATTGAACACGATTGGAGTAAAATCCATTGACCCTATCGCATTTCGGGTGAACGGCAGTACGGTACAATGCTGCGCCTGGAGGTCGGCATTACGCTGGTCGAAGGTGCAATACTCCATCCCCTTGACCGCTTCCATTGACACCAGGTTGGGATACGTCCTTTGCCAGCCGCGAGGGATCGTCGCTCCGTGACAGTTGACCATAATCCCGAAATCAGCGGCATCCTTGAAAAGCTCAATATAAAGCTGCATGGTGGCCTGCTTGTCGCCGCCAAAAAAATCCACCTTAACTCCTTTTACGCCCATCTTTTGCAGCCGGGCAAATTCTTCTCGACGTACCGACTTTTCATGCATCCTGTTTTTGGGCGACATCGGGGCATCATTCCATGGGCCATTGGAGTTGTACCAAAGGATGACGTCCACATTCTTTGTTTTGGCTTTCTGGACAAAATCGGCCATTTTTTCATAACCAATGTTGTTATCCCAGTTTGCATCGATGAGGATATATTGCCATTTCATTTTGGCGGCAAAATCAAGAAACTGTTCGGCCACCGGCAGTGTGGAGCTTTCATCACTGTAACGAAGCCAATGCCAGGCGGCTTTGCCGGGTTTGACAAAATTGGCTTCGTTTAGTATTGACGGCAAGGCGACATCGGTCATCAGGGTGGACTCAATCACAGGACTAAGCGTCCGGCCGATGACGATAATCCGCCAGGGAGAGACAAACGGCAGTTGAATTTCAGGACTGACGGGGTCCTGTTCGCCGCGATGTTCTTTGGGGTGCGGAAAGGCGATATGATATATCCCGCCTGTTGAATCATGAGCCAGCCTTGTGGCGCAATATTGTCCATCGACATCGGTATCACACAGAAGAACCCAGACATTGTCCGGTGTTTTAAACAGGGCAGGGAACGACCAGCCTTCTTTCATCGGTGAAGGTTTGCCGACCGGCTGCTCGATGGCATAATGTTCTTCATAGGATGGCTGAGTGCGGGACCAGCCGGACTGGCCGGGCTGCATGGGGTGAAGCCAGGACACGGTTTCCGCGTCGAAGGCAAAGCCAGTCTGTTCCCGTGTTACACTACAGGTCTTATCGGATTTATCCGGAAATGCATAGCGGAATGCAACACCATCGTTGGAGACCTGAAAGATGACCTGCATGGCACCGCCCTGCGGATTTTTCAGGGTAAAGACTTTACGATTGGCCTGATACCGGCAGTGCTTCTTTTTGCCCAAAAGCATATCATACTGGTCTCTGACGGTCTCGGTTTTGAAAACATTCGCCAGGGTCAGCTTTTCGGCAAATGACTGGTCATTGCGAACCAGCCCCAGCGGTGAAGGCTTCAGCACCTCTTTATTGTCCATCCGAACCGAATAAACCGGTTTTCCCTCGTCGGTCAGACTGAAAGCCACCTGAATCTTTCCGTCCGGACTGGATACAGAATCCGACATCGCCGTACATCCTGTGCAGAACAACCCCAGAAAAGCACTCATCCATACCATATAGATTAACGTGAATCTATTTTTAACCATGCGATTATTCCCTGCAGAATTCCAGAATTTTTTACACAATATCATTTCGTGTTTTTCCGTCCATTGCCCCATCTTCCGAATCGATAATATCGACCATCTTCTGGAGCTGCTCGACGGACAGGACACCTCTGGCCGCCAGCAGACGAATAATTGCCGCCAGATAGAGCTTGAGCTGGTCGTTTTCGCGGCGAAGCTTGAGCAGCTCATCATCCTGCGATTGTGAATCGGTGTGCATTTCCATCAGCGACGCCTTCAAAACATGGATATCTTCCTCGCAGTCTTTGATATCCAGACGGTTGCCGATATCTCCCAAAAACAAGGTACGTGCCCAGCCCATATCTACTCTCTTTCGTGCTTGTGTTTCAGAAATATTATTCGGCTGCAGGTGTCTTGAATGTGTTGCCTGGGACAATACAGCAGCCTGTCCTATCATTCACTTTTTTTGTGTACCATCGGTACAACCAGTATCGAACAGGAGGCCTTGCGGACGACTTTCTCGACTACGTTACCGAAAAACGTTTTCTGAAATGTGCTTTTCCCGTGACGTCCCATTACAATAAGATCGATATTTTGTTTTTGGGCATAGTCAAGTATCTCCAGCGAATCCTTGCCGACACGAAATTCGGCCTTGAACTCCATGTCTTTCGGAATCCGGCTGCGATACCACTGGTTGACTCGCTCGTCGATATCCTGTTTGGCTTTCTGGTCCACACTTTCAGCCTCATAGATATAGGTTTTCCAGAACTGGGCATCGGATTCGGGAACCACATGCAGCAGCGTCAGTTGGCATCCCGGATTGCGCATCGTCAGCCAGAGGGCATATTCAAACGCAAAATCCGAATTCTCGGAAAAATCCGTACAAAACAGAATGCGCTTAAACGGCGTTTTTATGTCCAGTGATTCGTTCATCATCAGGGCTCCAGAGAAACTGGTTGTATCTGGTTAAACCACTCCGGCAGACAGGTAATAATCTGCGGGAATATCATCATGAGTACCGTAGCGATGACCAGGGCCAGCAGAAACGGCATAGCCCCTCTGAAAATCGTCTGCAGCGGAATATCCCGTTCCATGCCGCTGACAACATACACACAGACACCAACCGGCGGTGTAATGGCGCCCATCTGCGTCACCAGGACAATCACCACACCAAACCAGATGGGATGATAGCCGAGATTCTGAACGACCGGATAAAAAATCGGAATCGTCAGAATAATCAGCGCCAGCGCATCCACGAAGCAGCCGGCCACCAGATAAAACATCAGGATAATCGCCATAATCATCCAACCCGGCAACGGCAAACCCGCCAGTCCGGAGGCCATCTTTAGCGGCAGCAGGGTAACGGCCAGAAAATGTCCGAAGATAATCGCGCCGGCAACAATAATAATCACCATGCATGAGGTGCGGATGGTTTCATAAAGCGACTGCATCAGCATTTTGGGGGTTAGTTTTTTCTGGCATGCAGCGATGACAAGCGCCCCAAAGGCACCAATAGCCGCCGCTTCGGTGGGGGTGAAGAATCCGGCGAACATACCGCCCATCACGACGGCAAACAGAATCAGGGTTTCAAGCACTCCCAGCAGGGATTGTGTTTTTTCCGCCAGGGATGTTTTTGGGGCAACCGGGCCAAAACCGGGACGCAGCATACATTGAATCAAAATGGCCACGCAGAACAACGACGCAGTCAGCACGCCAGGAAGCACCCCGGCCAGAAATAAATCGCCGATGGACTGTTCGGTTAAAATGGCATAGACGATAAACACCACCGACGGTGGAATCATCATGCCCAGCGTACCGCCGGCGGCCACGGTGCCGGCAGCCAGTTCCATATTGTATTTGTATCGCTTCATCTCGGGCAAAGCCACCGCGGCCATGGTCGCCGAGGTTGCCGGGCCAGAGCCGCAGATAGCACCAAAGGCGGTACAGGCCCCAACCGTAGACATTGCCAGGCCACCAGGCAGCTGTCCCAGCCAGGAATACGCAGCGGCAAACAGGCGTCGGCTGATGCCGGAATGAAAGGCAACCTGACCCATCAGGACAAACAGCGGAATTACGCTTAAGGTCTGCGAGGAAAAGGTATCATAGATGTCCGCCGTCAGCACACTCAGTGCGGCCGACGGACTCCGGACCACCGCAAAACCGACCACACCGATAACGGCCATTACTAAACCAACGGGCATATTGCTCAACAGAAGCACCAGCAGTGCGACACAGCCTAAGACACCAACCATGGTGGGACTCATAATTTCATCATCTCCTTGCCGGGGCGCAAAAACTCATAGATATAGACCAGAACGACCATCGCAAACGAAAAGGCCAGCATCCAGGGTATCCAGAAGACCGGCAGCTGCAGGGTCGATGTTACCTGGCCCGCCTTTCGCAGGGCAATCCCGTAAAAGACAAACTGATAGGCCGCAAATCCAAACAAGGCAATTCCCACCAGCCGGACAAACGTACTCAGCACAGCACGCCCAATGCGAGACAGTCGGTGATATAAAAATTCAATGGCAACATGGCCTTTGACCGCGGTGGTGTAAGGCAGGGCTCCGGCGATAGCGATTATCGTGGCAATCTGAACCATATCATAAGCGCCCAAAAACGGATGGCGAAACATCCGCAGAATCACATCGACCAGGGTTATGCCAATCATGGCCAGAACCGCCATCGCCGCCACGATCGCCAGAAATCGAACGATGAAGTACACTATTTTTTCATACACTGCAATCAACATGCGTATTTCCAGTGTCACTTTATTGAGCTGATTTCAGTTTGGACTGAATATCGGCCAGAAACTCCTTGCCGGGCAGATTCTTGCCCTGCGTCTCAGTGATATAGCTTTCCAGAACCGGCTTGACGGCATCGACCCACTTTTGTTTTTCGGCATCATCCAACGAAATAACCTGCTTATTCAGCCCCTTGATGAAGTCCCAGCCTTCTTTGTCGGCATCGTCCCAGGCCTGACCATGTTTGGCAACCCAATCTTTGCTGACATCGGTGAAGACCTGCTGAATATCGGCGGGCAGCTGTTCCCATTTCTGCTTATTCATCACGACAAACATGGCTGTGGTATAGCCGATGACCGATGAATCCGTGACGGAATCAATGACTTCACCCTGCTTCCAGCCCTTGAGGGTCTCGACCGGACAGAGAGTTGCTTCGACCACGCCTTTCTGGAGGGATTCGTAGGTTTCCGGCTGGCTCATGCCGACGGGATTGCCGCCCAGACATTCAACGATTTTGGTGGAAAGACCTGTGGCGCGCACTTTGAGGCCCTTGAGGTCTTCGAGCTTAGCAACGGGTTTCCTGGAGGCCAGAATCCCCGGGCCGTGAGCATGAATGTAAAACAGATGCGTATCGGCAATTTCCTGCGGCTGATACTTCATCGCCATCTCGGTGGCAATCGTACTGGCTACCATGCCATTGGGATAGCCCAGCGGCAGATCCAGGCCTTCCAGCAGCGGGAAACGTCCGCGGGTATAGGCAAAACAGCTCATCCCGATATCCGAGATGCCGCTGACCACGCCTTCATAGCACTGGGGCGCTTTGGTCAGTGACCCGGCCGAGAATATCGTGATTTTAACCTTGCCATTGGTGCGGGTTTCGATTTCCCTGGCCCAGGTCTCAGCGGTTTTACACTGAATGTGGGTTGGAGGAAAGAAAACACTATAGGTTAATTCGATGGTTTCTGGCTTCTTGGAACAGCCGGTGAACAGGGATACACAGGCGAACAACAACAATGCGAGACACAGGAAGGGAATTTGTTTTCTCATTTTACGCCTCTCTTTTTGAATAGGGGTTTCCATTTGTTCAGAACAGCGAAAATTATATACTTAACAAGTATCATTTTGCCGCGAGTAAGGCACATAACGCATTGAAACAGACCATAGCCGCGCCTCGGGCGGACGATTTCATCCAGGGTCAGTATAAAAAGAACCTCCACTAATCGCAAACCAAAAAAAAGACTCTTTCTGACCCGATTCAGGCAGGTCCGACGTCCTTTCATCGGACATCAGCCGCTAATATGTCGTCTAAAAATTTTGCTTTGTAACATTTTTAAGGCGACCGAAATCTATTACTGTGCTGTTGACAAGTTCTTGAAACAGCTTAACTTATACAGATTATGAAAAACCTGCGGGCCAACAGGCTTTGGCCCCGATAAAACCCATGAGGCAAACAGAATGAATGACAGAAAATCCTCCAGTTTGACCCGAAAAACGTCACTTTTTCTCATCACTTTGCTTGGTCTGATGTTTGAAATCTGTCCGGCAGCCCAAGATCTGTATTCCGATACCTGGACGGCTACCGACAGCCTCGGCAGGATTTTGCCGGATTGTGAACAGGTCGGCCGGCCCAAATCCCACAAATGGGTGGGAATTTTCTACTGGACCTGGCACACCATGCACGGCAAGCAAGGCCCTTATGACAACACCCAAATTATCGCAGCCAACCCGAATCATCCGCAATTTGGTCCATTTCACGCCCCGCACCACTGGGGCAAGCCCGAACTGGGTTACTATATTGCCACGGATCCGTTTGTCCTGCGAAAACACGCCGCAATGCTGACCGATGCGGGGGTGGACGTGGTCTTGTTTGATACCACCAATCCGCCGTTTACGTTCAAGGAATCCTATATGGCCCTCTGCGAGGTCTTTACGCAGATGCAAAAAGAAGGCAATATTGTGCCGCAAATCGCCTTTATCTGTCCATTCGGCGACCCGACGACGGTCGTGGAGCAGGTCTATCGGGATTTATATGAACCGGGTATGTACCAGACGCTGTGGTTTCAATGGAAAGGCAAGCCGCTGATTCTGGCGGACCCGGCCTA
>JAFGQP010000093.1 GCA_016935635.1 Sedimentisphaerales bacterium | reverse complement strand
TGGGTAACATTTTAATGAGGCAACGACGGAGTTTCGGTAACAAAAATTATGAGTCAATGCGAGGGAAATTATAGTTGACGCTGGACACATTACGCTTTTCGAGAAAATCCTTATTGCACAAGTACTTACGAAAACTATATCGCAAAATGAAAATATCCAGTTTCATAACCAATTGCTATTATTTGACTTATAACCGGACAGTAGTGAGTGTAATTTTAAAATAAAAGTT
This sequence comes from Sedimentisphaerales bacterium, assembly GCA_016935635.1. GTDB lineage: Bacteria > Planctomycetota > Phycisphaerae > Sedimentisphaerales > Anaerohalosphaeraceae > Anaeroglomus. The sequence goes on along the minus strand of JAFGQP010000093.1, from coordinate 17,360 downwards.
ATCTTTTTTAGAAAGATTCCAGCTGCTTTCATGGAACCATAGACTGGATTAAACTAAATTTGGGATTGACGTAAAGGAAAGATCTTAATAATATAAAAGACAATCTTTCTATTGATATGCGATATTTAATAAGGAAAAGCACTTGAAAAAAAGATTAAACAGGATTCGACTGATCGATATCGCCGAGAAGACACATCTTTCCGTCAATACGATATCTAAAGTTCTCAATGGAAGAGAAAAAGAGGCAGGTATTGCTGTGGAGACAGCGAAACGGGTCAGGAAAATGGCTGATGAGCTGGGGTATATTCCAGACCAAATGGCCCGCTGTCTGCGAGCGAAAAACACGGATACAATTGGTGTTTACATTGATAAAATTACCGATCATGTACGGGCTGAAACATTACATGCCATTCTTCAGGAGCTTTCCAATCGCGGGTTATTCCCGCTGATTATGCTGGCAGAAGCCGGCTATGAGAAGTGCTGCGAGGCATTTATTCGTAACCGCATTGAAGGACTTATTCTTTGCGGTACGATGCAGGCGATGAATGCTGATTTTTTCAATCGTTTGTATGAGAATAAAATCAAGACGGTCATCACAGGATGTTTCTTTCATGACCGCAACCTGAATAATGTTTTCAGGGAGGTATCCTTTGTCAATGTTGATAATGAGCGAGGTGTTGAACTGCAGATACGTCATTTGCATGAACAGGGCAGGTCGCGTATCGCGTTTTTATCCGGACCTACTCATGATTCGGATATGCATATCCGCAAAAAGACCTACATGGACCTGATTAAAACAGTCCATGAACCCGTTGTCGGACAAATTGACAAAGACACTTCCTATCTGGAGCATGGATACTGGTCTATGGATATGCTGCTTGCCGGCAGACAGGAAATTGATGCCGTCATTGCTTTTGATGACAAGGTCGCTCTGGGAGCAATTCGTTGTCTTCATGATAAGGGTAGAAATGTCCCTGGTGATGTCGCAGTGATTGGATTTGATAATTCGCCTGAAGATGATTATACCCTGCCCCGTCTGAGCAGTATCAGTCTGCCGACTCAGGAAATCGGCACCAAAAGTGTGGAGCTGCTGCTTGATCGGCTCGAAAACAAGACCAAGCCCAAGACCATTTATGTTTTGCCTTCGCTGGTTGCCCGCGAAAGTACGCAGCCATCCGCGGGAAAACCGCAAAAAGGCAACCCGCCTGATTAATAATAAGCCTCGACAGTTATTGTTTGCGGCATTGAATCAATTCGAATGATTTCTCTGGCCGGATCAAAGTTATCGTGCGGGCTGCCGTTTATGGTGACGGATTGAACAGGCTTTTGCTGTGGATGACGTAAACGGATTATAATCGACTCTGGTTTTGATCGCGTCGGGGGCGTTATTATGGCTTTGATCATACCTTTGTCAGCATACGAATCTAGTGTAAAACTGACTAATCCGAAAGTTGTGGGCAAGTTCTGAGCAGCGACTTTCATGCCATTCTGCATCCAGTTATTGGGGACAAACGGTGCAAGCCAGAGGGTCTTGGCTTTTTCGTTGACCAGCATCATTCTTGTTTGCTGAAGGAACCAGCCTGTCTCGTGGGTTTTGTTCCAGCCTCCAGAGGCACGAAAATGCTCCCAAAATGTCAAGATCTCTGTATTCACGATTGGCATAATATTGTTAAAGTAAGATCGGATAAACGGTTTTACATCATCATTTAATGCATAGACGTCGGTAATTCTTGGGTAATAAGGCTGGCCGCGGTAGAAACCTGCGTAATTAAACCAATCCTGTTTTATTTTATTGGCCGGAAAATCAGAGCACGGCAACTGGAAATCATAATCTTCAAAACGGTTGGCCTTAAAATAACCATCTTTGGCATCAGGGGGGAGGACTCCCAATACGACCAGATGCTGAGCACCCATGCTGACATCTTTTGCTGCAAACGCTTTCCCTATTTTCTCCGCCATAGATCCAAACTGAGCAGCTACTGTGGGACAATAAGGTATCCATGTGCCGTTTGAAAGCGGGATTACAGGGCAGCGCCTTTGAGTTCGACGATAAGAAGAGAAGATATCCGATTGCAATTCCCGGGCTTTTTCAAGGTAATCATCAGCCTTGGAATGATTGACCTGCTTTAATGCTTTTGCTGCTGCATTTAAACCGGCATAGAATTCAGCTTGCAGACGAATATTATATTGAAGGAGTGACCAGTCCGCAGTAGTACCCGGCGGCATAAGGCCGTATTCAATAACCTTTTCTCCTGCAGGTGTTACCATTTTAGTTTTTTCATGCTGCTTTATGATCCAATCGCATGCAGACGAAATATCAGACTGATTATTCCTTAACCATGAGTCATTATGATACAGCATGTAATACTGGCCGAGAACCCTCATGTGCCAACCCTGCCCCATCAACGTGTAACCCGAAGTGAGCATGCCGTCATTGTTATACCGGCGAATAAAAAAATCGAGAGCATTTCGAGCGAATTGTTCATGGCCCATCAGGGACATGCCTTCAATGATAGATTGTGATTCGCTTTCGATGACACCAAAATGAGTTGCTGATATCCAGGGTGCGATTTTAGTGTAATTGCATTCATTTCGAGCGGTAATCGTACAATTGATTATGCTGGCCTTGATCAGGTTTGTGAGTTGGGAATCCGGAAGTTCCAGGGTGGCACCCAGAGTAAGGAAAGTGTCCCAGTAGGTTTTCATTTTTACAAACAGCTGCGAATCATTTTTAAAATCATCGAGTTGCTCTGTTTCGGCATGCCAGGCGGGTATAAAGGCAACGCATTCACGTCTGGAATTGGGAGGGAGCTCGCCTGTGATGATGATTTGGTTGTTGATCAGGTCTGCCGAAAGTGATTTTAAACCCGTCGTGTCAATAAACGCCAAAAGTCGGCTTTGAGCAAAGGCAATGTAGCCGGCAGAAATCCGCCGGATTGCGGGAGAAGTATTGTTTCGAATGTCATCAATCAATTGAAATTTCAAGGATGTAGACTGGGTCTTGTTTGAGGGATTTTCAATGGTGAATTTTGATACAAGCAGCGGCTGAGTGTTATAAAAACCCGTGTTATCATTAACCACAGGTTTTCCGGAAGGGGCAACAAATGTTTTCTGTTTATAGGTAATACCGTCAACCCGGATGATATGGAGTGGGGCAGGATAATATGAATCTTCCAGCGATCTGGTCTGATTTGGATATTTTTCCGAGGAAAACCACGGCCAATCGCGACGAGAACTCAGGGAGGGCGAAAGTGAGCCAAAATAGGGAATCAGCTCGATGATGTCATTCCGGAACTCATCGGTATGTCCTCTTTCACTTTTTCGATGGCTCGGCGGGGCTTCGAGATTTTGCAGATATCGGATGGAACCATCCTGTCTGAGAATGAATTTATTATTGTCACAGGCAAGAGAAAGCATAGCTGGCCCGTCATCCTGAATAGAGGGGTGCGCTTTGGCCATAACATCAGCAAAAGTTTGATCCGGCATGCGGCGAATCATTTCAAGGGTGGTTTGCCGGGAATGAATCTGTGTTTTGTATGCATCAAGTGTCATCCCGGAGTCAGCGGTTGCGATGAAGACCCCAAGTTCTTTGACATAGATACAGCCCTTGTCCACTACCTCATCAATAGCCACGGCAAAGGGATAGTCTGATAAATCAAATGTGACAATGGAGCGTTCAGCGTTACGGGCACCGCTGAGACAATAACGCAATTTCAGGACGTTGTCTTTTGAGGGATCCAGCCAAAGAATGTCTGTTTTGTTCTGGGATTCTGCAACCTGAGTGTTATAGAGCTGAATCGGAATCAAATTATTATTTTCGGCTTCAAATTCAATATTGAGAACCGTGTTTTGCCATTGGAAATGTGTCAAAGCCTGTAATTTGATAAATATGTAGGCAGGGATCGCCTCTGTGAAGCACCAGCGGATTTTAGAAGTACCTTCTGTGGCAGCCTTGCAGTCTTTGTCTGCAATGATATATCGAAGCCCGTTATTTTTCTTGATAAGTCTGCCCGGCAGGGGTACCCATTGTCCTTCAAAAACAGAATCACCAATCCAGTATTCAAGTCTGACTTTATTGTCAGCGGGAATGTTTTTTGGATTGGCAAACTCAATATAAAGCTGACTGACAAATCGTTTGTCATACCACTGAAAACCTATGACACCTTGTCCTGTTGTTGGCATCGTAGGAAGCATATAGGTTCCATCCTGACGCGGGAATATAAATCGATCAAAAAATAAGTCATCAATTTCAAGCTGTTCTGTTCTCCTGGGATGGGAAGCAACAGGAGAATGGATGTCCCATGTTACAAGATAAGCCTGGTTGGCAATGTCAAATAATTCAAAATTATCAGAAGATCTCTGTTCCAGATCGCCTTTTGCTGACAATTGAGTAAGAACAAGAATGCATAAACTAATACTGATTATTTGCATCGAGCCATATGGATATTTCATGATTCACCTAATTTTCAAAAACATTATCTTTAAAGTCCACAAAGCAGTACAGCGTCAATGAAATTAAAGGTTCCTGATAGCATGGCAGTCATAAGACTGCCGGTCAAAATTGCAGTTGTTTGTTCTTTTACAATCATAACAACTTGCAAAAACAGACGTTCTATGCTGGTTTACCAGAATTTCCAGTATAAGAATGCTATGATAGCGTACAGTAGAATAAACCACAGCAGCAGACTCTGGTACCATGGACGTTTTACTCCGCCGCTGTCAAAAGTCGTTAATAGAGATACTCGCCATTGAAAAGGGCCGCTCTGTTCTGGCTGTGGGGGCGGAGTCAGCAGTGAAACAATGGCAATACCTGTCATGATAATCACCTGGGCAATGAAGCCCAGATACAGCCAGTGCAGCTTCAGAAAACTCAGCCATTCCACCTTCTGTGCCAGGACAGGGGCGCCGAATCCCAATCCCATGGAAATCAAGGTTCCGACGGTTACACCGAATAACGCTCCCTGGGCATTGGTCCGTTTCCAGAAGATACCCATCAGCAGGATTGAGATGAATGGCGTTGCGAGAAAAGTGACCCCTTTTTGAAAATAGATAAAAATGCCGCCAAGATGGGCTACCATGGGACAAATTATTGCCGCTGAAACCAAGGCAATAAATGAAGCGATGCGACCCACCGTTACCATTTCAATGTCCGAGGCGGCAGGCCGGATGAGTTTCTTATAAACATCCAGCGAAAACAGCGTGGCGGTCGAATTTGACAGGGCGCCAATGGTTGACATGACTGCAGCCACAAAACCCGCCAGAATAATTCCGCGTAATCCCCAGTTCGGGGTCAGGTGTTCCAGTGCAAACGAAAAGGCCTTGTCGCGATTGTCAAGCGGTTCAGCCATATTCATCTGGTGAATCCAGTAATATACAATCAGCCCTAAAAAAGAGGTGACCAGGGGGCGTAGGCGGTTGATGAATCCGGCAAAGATAATGCCCATGATGCCGTCCCAGGTGGAACGAGCGCCAAAGACCCGTTGGATCATCACTTGATTGGCAGCCTGGTAAAATAGAAACACGCCAAAACTGGCAACGATTAATCCGAGGAATGGTGCGATCGGATCTCCTGGCGGCCGATACAGGTGGAATCGTTCGGGGTTGGCCTGGACCATGGCAGACCAGCCGCCGGGGATTTTGTTCAGGGCCACAAAAAACAGAATGACGCCTCCGCCGACCAGCATCAGGCACTGCAGGGCATCTGCCCAGACTACCGAGGCAAGCCCGCCTTTGATGCTGTAAAGCCCGATGATAATTACCATCAGCCATACAATAAGATAGAAATTCCATCCGGTCAATTGAGAAAATGCCAGACTGCCGCCATAAAAAACAGGAACCATGAAAACAAAGATGTAGGCAATCAGCATAATCAGGCTGTAAATATAGCTGCAGCGTGAGTCAAAGCGTTTTGAGAAAAACTCGGGAACTGTAGTTATGCGGTTTTTGAGATAGATAGGGATAAAAAAAAGAATCAGGGGGACATAAGATAAGCCAAACCATTCCCAGTTGGCAATTGCCATGCCGTTTTCATACGTTGCTCCGACCGTTCCCACGATCTGTTCGCTGGAAACACTGGTTGAAACAAAAGCGGCCCCGATGACATACCAGGGTAATTTTCCTGAAGCCAGAAAATAACTGTTCGCTGTTTTCTCCTGATTTCGCGAGGCAATCAGACCGACGATGATGGTCAGCGTCGGGCAGCTGATGATAATAATAATGTCGATAATACTGAGGCTGAAATTCATAGGAGTCTCCAGAACATGTTTTATATTTCGATGTTGCCTAACGGGAAATGCTGCTGGGCGCCGTATACATCCCGATCGGTTGGGGCGCCGGAACCGACAAATCGCGGCAGGCTGACTTTGACGGCCAGAATGGCTTCAAAAGGAATAATGCGGACCTCTTCGGGACGAACCTGATACAGCTTCGAGATGGTTTGACTGGTAAACGCGGGAGAATTTAACACTTTTTTAAGGGCGGTGATATCGGTAAAGAACAAATCCATCGTCAGGGTAAAGGGCCCCGCGTTTTTGCTCCGAATTACTCTGGCTATATCATATAATTGCATGATTAAATCTCTTCGATACAGAGTTTGAATAACGGCTGGTTTTTTTGGGTTTCCAGCAGGTGGTAAATTGAGAACTCATAGACCGGTCCGCAGGATACGTCTGATGGGGAAAACGGGAACGCCAGGTTGCCCGCGGTGGTTTTTCTGCCTTCAAAAGGCTGGTGCAATGCGGTAGAGCGAGCCAGGCTGAGAACTGTATCCGCCAGTTCCTGAGTGGAAGCGATGGATTCTATAACCAGTCCCACCTCCCGGGGCAGGGGGGCAGGCAGGGGTTCTCGGGGACCCGTGACTCCATCCAAACCGTATCGGAGAAAATGCAGCGAGTACGCATTGGGGTCGATAATCCCCTTGGTGTTTTGAGCGACCTTGTCACGCACTCCTGCTTCGATTTCTTCCAGATGGGAAATAGCTGATGGATCGCGAAGTCCTGCGATGGAAATTGTTCTGTAGCCTTTTAAGACGGCGGCTTCCAGCTTGATTGTGTCCCTGGCCGGCGGAATCAGCCGGGTGCCCGAGACTTTTACTGCACGCTCACCGAAGGATGTGAATTGGGAATGCTGCATATCGATTTTTCCCTCGGGTTCGTAAAAGCAGTTGGGATCCGGCTGTTCGTACATGGAATGGGCGGCAACACTTTCCGGCGTACACCGGCGGGCGGGATTGGTGGGTTCGACAATGAAATGATTCTCGCTAAGTATTACCGACAATGAATCATTCGCACCGGCCGGCACAGCACACAACGCACCACACTCTGCAATTTTTGCAGCGTGCAGGGCCAATCCGGGATCGAACCCTTTCCAGACGGGTAATGCCGAAAAGATGGCGGTATCACAACTTCGCCCTGCGATAATGACCTGTGCCCCCGCCTCCAGGGCTTCAATAAATGGCTCGGTTCCCATCTGACCAACAATATGACTTGACTGATGGATCCTTTTTTCGGTCAACGTTGGAGCCGGGCCGCAGGGTGAAAGACGATTCTGCTGCAAAGCATCCAGTACCTGTTTTTTGTCGATATCGGAATAGATGATGGCCAGCCGATAATGCAGTTTATGTTGATGGCTGATATCGTGGAGGATTTTTATAAAGGAATCGACATGCGGCTTTGCGCCCGCTCCGCCCGCACTGCCGATGATGAGAGGGATATTCTGTTTACGGGCCGTCAGCAGCGCCGGTTCCAGGTCGCGTCTGATCTGCATGGATTTCACGAAACCCGTACCGCTGCCGAGGTAATAGGGCCCCGGATCCGTAGAACCATTGTCGGCCCCGATAAAACAGACATGCGGATTGATACCGTGTTTGAAATTGTCCAGAGGATAACCATAACCCAGCATTCCGCACAGCGACAGATAGTGTATCTCAGAAGGCTTCATTTATTTGTTTCCGGCATTAACCTGGGTGTAATTAAAATCAGCGGGGATGCCAAGGCTTCGTGAAACCTTGTCCAGATTTTTCACAATGTCCTTGTCCAACTGTTCAAAATAATTATGTCCGCGGGTGTCGATGTCCACAAAGAACGGTCCGAACTTTTCAACTTCAAAGATCCAGGTCGCTTCAGTTTTGCCCAATTCATCAAGGAAGAACACATGGTGAACTTTTTTGACCTGGCGGGAAATCTGATTGCCGCAGATGCCGATTTTGCTGAGGTGTACGCCGTGTACTTCCGCAAGAGCAGCGGCGGTTTCCGGGCCCATCGTGGTTTTGCCAATCAGCGTACGCAGATTCAGTTTTCGAATCACCTGAGCGCTATAGCGTTCAAAGCGAATGCTGGAGGTGGGCTCGATGCTGACGATTTCCCAGCCTGCAGGGATTTGCTTCATGACCGGGCCGACATGAAAGAAGCAGTTGATTTTTTCAAAGTCAATCAAAGGCAGTATATTTTCTTCAATAGCCCGGATATGAAAGCGGCTTCTTCCGGTGAAAAGCATGCCGCTGACGGTTACGATATCACCCAGTTTTAGCCGGTCTGCATCCTGCGGGGCCAAAGGCAGTTTTAAATCAATAATGGTCTCAGCCATGAATATCTCCTGTATACGAAATTTCACCTTTGCCTGTGATCCTGGCTTTCCATCGGCGTCCGATGGAGCACTGGGCATTAATAGCGACCGGCAGCGCAGCGGTATGGGTTGCGGCGGTTCGAATATGCAAACTCAGTACGGCATTGATTCCGCGGGATCCCATGGGGCCGATGCCGAGCTGGCGGATGGCATCGAGCAGATCTTTTTCCATTTGGGCGATTTCGGGATTTGGATGATGTGTGCCGAGCGGGCTGAGCACTGCGGCTTCCTTGGCGATTTGCATGCAGATATCTGCTGTTCCACCGATGCCGATACCGACAATGGCAGGGGGGCAGACTTTGCCCGCATAGCAGCTATTGTAAATACTATCGAGAATAAACTTGAAAATGCCTGCTTTGCCGTCGGAAGGATACATCATCCGGTAAAATGTTCCAAAGATTTCAGAGCCACCGCCCTTGGGAACTGCGATCAATTCCAGGTCATCTCCCAAGCCGTCAAACCGCAGGTGAATTTTGGGTATTTCCGGCCCCAGATTGTTGCCGGGATTCTTACGGGTCAGCGGATCTACCATGGTCGGCCGCAGGAAGTTCTGCTCGGTTGCGGCAAATGTTGCGGTGCGGGCGGCTTGCCACAGGGAGCCGAATCCGCCTTCAACCTGTGCTGTATTGCCGGCCCGGATAAAAAACAACGGGTACCCGGTGTCCCCGCAAACCAGGCCTTTGCCTTCAGCGGCAAGACGGGCATTTTCGAGGGTCAGTTCCATGTGCTTACGTGCCAGGGGATCGGTTTCTTCATCGCAGGTTCTTTGCAGGTGATCCCTGACATCCGGAGGGATTAGGACCGCCGCTTTGCATAAAGCTTCATACATTGCTGTTTGTATTGTTTTTATGCTGATCATGTTTATTCTCGAAAAGTCAGTGTTATTATGAGTAGCGAATTAATAATTCCGGAGAAGCGGTAATGGTCGCTGAAGTCGTTTGGCCAGCTGGATCGCGTTGCGTCCAAGAATTTTTTCTCTGGCTTCTTCGGAGATATCTGCGAAGGCAATCGGGCCGATGGAGGTTGCGATATCCAGATCCAGAGCATCGGAGCCATGAATGATTTTCTCAACAGGCATACAATTCACCATGTCTTTAATGGGCGAAAAATAGCCTTCCACGAAAGATGCACACGTACACTGGTACACGTTATCATATTTATCTACGAGGTGTTTGTACATCGTTGCGGCATGACCAATGATGAAATAGACCGTCGGGAAATTTCTGGCCCAGTGTTCCAGTCTGTCGGGTGTCCCCCAATTATGGGCCAGGGCTACCCAGTTTTTGTCGCGGGCGTAGTCCAGGGCTGATGAAAAATCAACATCCTCTTCAACCCCCTGATATTGATGAAGGATTTTAATGCCGCGGCTGCCTGCTTGATACCCCTGGTCCAGAATTGAAATCCAATCCTGGGGAAATCCAGCATGGATGGCGGTCAGGGGGGATAGTCGTTCCGGATTATTCTTGTGCAGGTCATATACGAACTTGTTTTTTGGAGCTACATCCGTGGTGACATTGATGCAGAATGTGACGATATGATCAATACCGAAACTATTCAGATAAGCAGTCACGCAGTCGGCCGTATTAAAGGGGATATAATAATATTCGCTGGATCGCCCCATGTGGGTATGAAAGTCAATGACTGGAATGTGATCCAGGGGAAGTCCTGCCAGAAAACGTCTGGCAATTTCGCTTTTTGGATTATTCATAACGTGCCTCGCTTAAAATTCGGCGTATATTTCCTGATGCGATTGCCTGTTTATCGGATTGCGATATTGCGGCATAGTTGACAAGCCCATGAAAGGATCCGGGATTAAGAAAAGGAAGTCCAAGACTGAAGATAAGTCGTTTCGCGCCAAAAGCTTCACTTAACTGCCTGACCATCTGAGACTGCCAGATGGATGACAGGATCAGCTTAAGATTGTCCGCCTGTGACAGGGCATCGAAAAGCGGTCGATTAGCCCGTGAGCGCCATTCCCAGGTGATAACCGGCAGGGTGGGAAACTGGTTGCAGAAGTCAATCATGCGATACCAATCGATGACATCCTGTCCGCTGTCCCAGGCACGGTGCGCCAGCAGCAGAGGAATTTTTCTTTTTTCGAGCTGCTTTGCCAGTTCCAGCAGACGGACACTGCGGTCCACCCGCCAGTCCCGCATCAGCGGATTCGCCATTATCGCTTTAGCACTGTTTTTTAAGGCCCGTTCCAGAAACTGCTCCGGTGACTCCTTGATGACATAGGCCGGGTCAAAAGCCCAAATCTTATGCACGCGGGGACTATCGAAGGTACATACCACTTCATTATTCAGATGAGGATCATTCAGGGCCAGCGTGGAATAGATCAGGGCTTCACTGACATGATATTGATCCATAATCTTCAGCGCGTCTGAAAAATCCTGCGGTGATTGTACAGCCGCGCGATTAATACGGCCAACCGGCAGAAAGGCATCGATATAGTCCAGTGGTGGAATACTGTTCTTATTCATTCTCAGAGAATCCCTTTAATCGCGGTCTCATTGTTATTCATGATAGATTCGGTAAAAGCCTCTTAATAGCGCGGCGGATCCATTACGGTAATCTGTTTCAGTTTTGAAGCCCCCTTATTGATCAGGCGGTGTTTTTGTTTGGCCTTGACATAAAATGAATCCCCTTTTTTGACTGGCCATTTGCCTATCCCTTCGATTTCAAGTATGGCAGGTCCTCCCATCAGCAGGAATCCCCCGATATCACAGTCATGTATTTCCCATTCCGAGTCCTGTTCATCCGGAAGAATGGTTTCACAGACCATTTCGAACCGCATGTCATTGCGTTTGGGCAGCAGAAAGACATATTCACGGTATTTATCACAAATACTTTGCTGCGTGTTCGACTGGAAAACGGGTGTCTTCGGCTCGCTGGAAGCCTTTGCAAAAAACGTGGCCAGGTCTGTGCCGAGGGCTTTCAGAATCCTGCTCAAAGTGGCGATGGTCGGGCTGCTGGTTTCTTTTTCAATCGATACCAGATATGCGGCGGACATGCCGGTCATTCTGCCAAGTTCTCGCAGGCTTATGCCGCTGTCGTTTCGCAGTGTTTTTAACGATTGACCAATACTTGCATTTTTCATAGTGAATCCGATTGCTTATGAAAGTAAAGTTGTTATATATAATAACAGAGTGTTCTTTATATGTCAACGCCTGTTGGAAAGTATTTTTTTTAATTATTTTCAAATGTTTATCTCAGGACATACAGTGTCGCAATCCAGGCCTCTAAATAAAAGTTGCGGCTATGCTATCTCTAAGACAGCATATCCATAATCTGACTCCATTTGGGAGCGGAAGTCTGGGCACCCAGACGGGTTACCGATAAAGCCGCGGCGGCGTTGGCAAAACGCACTGAGTTTTTTAAATTCCTGCTCTCGGCAAAAGCCACCGCCAATGCTCCATTAAACACATCGCCTGCAGCAGTGGTGTCGACGGGTTTAACCGGAAAAGATGGAACTACACCTGTAAATTCGCTTGAACAGACATAAGCTCCGGCAGCGCCCATGGTTATGATCACTGTCCCGACGCCTCGCTGGTGGAGGATTTTGGCCGCACATTCGGCAGTGGCTGCATCCGTGACTTCAATGCCGGTCAAAAGCTGCGTTTCGCTCTCATTTGGGGTCAGAATGGACACGTTTTTGAGAATCTCATCGCTTAAAGGCTGTGCCGGGGCAGGATTCAGAATCACGCAGATATTTTTTTCGGCGGCAATTTTCGCTGCTGCCTGAACGGTTTCAAGGGGTGTTTCCAATTGCATCAGGAGGATATCGGCTGAGGCAATTACCTGTCGGGCTTTTTGGATATCATCAACCGATAATTCCGCGTTAGCCCCGGATGCAACGCCAATGCTGTTCTGTCCGTCCTCGGCCACGAATATCAGGGCTACACCGGAGGGCTTGGCGGGATCGGTAAAGATAAATTCGGTGCGGATAGCATCCTGACGAAATCCTTCAACTGCCTGCTTTCCGAACATGTCATTTCCCAGACGGGCGATAAAGGTCACATCGCCCCCAACTCTCGCTGCGGCGACGGCCTGATTGGCCCCCTTGCCGCCGGCGGCGGTTGAAAATTGTCCGCCCAGAATCGTCTCACCGGGTTTGGGGATTCGCTTCATTTGTAAAATCATATCGGTGTTGCTGCTGCCGACGACGACAATTTTTTTATTCATAAGGTTCTCCGGTTAGAAGGGACCAGGTCGAGATTGACATGAACGGTGTTAATTTGACAGCTTGGAAATAATGATCAGAGCAAGCCCTACGATATAGAGAACAAACATTAACAGAAGCAGTTTATTTGTGCCCTTGGGTGCCGATTGAAACTCTTTCCAGATAAATACACCCCAGAATGCGGCAACCATTGTGGCACCCTGTCCTAAACCATAGGAAATCGCAAAACTGGCAGCCCCGGCAGCGATAATACTGAACGACATGCCCAGATTCCATACGATTCCCCCCAGTATTCCTACCAGATGCAGGCGCGGGCTGCCTTTGGTGAAATAATCGCTGAAGGGTACCGGCTGGCCGGTAAAGGGTTTGATCATCACAATACTGTTCCACAGGAAATTCGAAGCAAAAAGCCCCAGCGAAAACAGGATAATGGCAGTGTAGGGACTGAGTTTGCCGGCTTCCAGTACCTTATCCTCGGTCAGCGTTCCCATGGCTCCGGCCACGAAACGATAGAAAAAGCCCATCAAGACGCCGGCTGCTATCGAAATAATAATCCCCTTGGCAGTGGTTTTGCTTTCCGGGGATAATTTCCGATAGGCGATGGCATCCAGAATAATCGCCAGGGCGACACATGCCACACCTGTAAACAGAATCGTCGCATTGCCGGAGGTGGCAGGGTCGTAATTGGTGATTACCCCGATAACCAGGGCCAGGCCAACGCCAATTGGAAACGCTACAGCCATACCTGCAATATCGATAGCCGCTACCAGCAAAATATTGGATAGATTGAAGATGATGCCTCCCAGAAATGCCGAGCCAAGGGCTGATGAGGAGGCCTGTTTGAGGTCGGGGATAAAGCTCCGTCCGCCGGTGCCCATGCTGCCGAGGGTGAAAGCCAGCACCAGCGAAAACAGCAGGACGCCGATTGCATAATCCCAGTAAAACAATTGAAACCGCCATTCCCGGCTGGCCAGCTTCTGGGTATTTGCCCATGAACCCCAGCATAGCATGGTAATAATACACATTAAGACCGCAACAGAATACGCTTCAACTATGACCATGTATAACCTCCTTGAACTGTGCAGTTGACCTGCAACTGTGACTTTAATGGCATCATGTTATTATAGTTAAAAACAGGATAGAGTCACTTGTTTTTAGACGCATTTTGAGTTGTTTCATTCAATGGCCAGTCGTCAGTCCGGAAAGAGGATGCGGGCAATCCGGCTTCATTAAAGAGATTTGGACGAGCCCAGTTGCTCCAGGCGTACCGTACAGCCACAGGATTTTGAATATCGGGGCTGGACACCACAATGGTATCGCCTTCAATGACAGCTTTGGCCGAGATGAATACGTGGTCTTCGCCGGCGATCATGAAGTCTGTCAGCGGGCCGTCTTTGGCTACTAAGCCGCCATTTGTATAATTAAAAGAAATGCGGATCTTATTTCGCTCAATTTTCATCCCTTTATACAGTGGGCCGGAAAAGACGATATTCTGCTGGTCGTAAGTATTTGCCAGGGCCCACAAGGCCAGCCGTTTGCCAACATCCAGTTTGTTGACAGGATGAATATCTTTTTCCTCACCAATATCCATCAGTACGGCCATGCCGACGTTTGGCACTTTATCCAGGGCCATCAATTGGGCTTCGCGAATTGCCTGGCTATAGACATTATTGCCATAATCGTAAGGTGCAATCTGGACATAATAAAATGGGAAATCGCCCTGTTTCCATTGATTTCGCCAATCCGTAATCATGGCCGGAAATAGTTTTCGATAGAGAATCGGGTCATAACAGTTTGACTCTCCCTGATACCAGATGGCTCCGGCGATACGGAAAAGGATCAGCGGATGGATCATTCCATTATACAGGCACACAGGTACAGACTGATTCACTCTTTTATCTGGTTCCGACAGCGGTATGTCCGGAATGGGAGTGGGATGGCTGAACTTATAGTTCCATACGCCGGCGACAGAAATACGGGTTTTCAAATGCGCGTCCATCTGCTGGATAAACATCTCCTCAGGCTTGCTGGTGAATCCTCCTTCGCCTCGTCTCGGATCAATAACCCGGATTGCAATCGTGTTGAGTCCGGCTCGAATAGCTGAAGCAGGAATTCGATAGGTACGCGGCTTCAGCCATGCAAGAGTGGTGCCCACTTCAATACCATTGATCCATACGGTATCGATGTCATCAATCAGGCCAAGATGCAGTTCGAGATCTGTGTGGGTCCACGAAGGGGGCAGTTTAATCTGTCGGCGAAACCAGATAATACCATCTGTTTTTGAAAGATCCGTGCCGGTCCATGGAGAGGGCAGTTTCATGGATTTCCAATCGCTGTCATTGAAATCTGGTTTTTGCCAGAAAGCTTTTGTGCCAGCATCTATGCTGGAAATTTTTTGTTTCCAGCTATCTACTATCTTATTGTAGGTCTTATCGTCGAATAGACTGATTGTCGAGGCTTTCAGTCTTTGGACAGCGTTGCGAAAGGCATCAAATTCCATCAGGGTTTCGCTGCTGGTCCAGGCTTCGGCGGAGGTGGCGCCCCAACTGGCGTTTATCAGACCGATTGGGATATTCAGCTTCTGATTCAGTTCCCGGCCGAAATAGAAAGCAACAGCCGAAAATGATCCTGCAGTTTGCGGTGTACAAGTTTGCCATTGACCCTGGCAATCCGGTTCCGGCAGGGCACTGGCAACACGAGGCACAAAGAATTCACGAATCATTGGGAAGTCGGCTGTCTCAACGGATTTTTTCATAATCGGATCATCCCAGTATCCGTCAAGACTCAGCTTCATATTGGATTGACCTGCACAGATCCAGACTTCACCAATCAGAATATCATTGAGAATAATAGTGTTATTGCCCTTTATAGTGAGAATGTAGGGCCCTCCGGCATTGGGGGTCTTGATCAAAGTCAGCCATTTTCCTGCTGTTGAGGCGGTCGACTGAGCTTCCTGGGCCTCTGGCCAAGACCCATTTACGGCAATCTTCTCCCCAGGGTCGGCCCAGCCCCAGATGGGGACATAAGTATTACGCTGTAAAACCATTTGGTCAGCTAGAATTGCCGGCAGCCGAACATCCGCTGTGCTTATCGCTGCACAAACCCACACAAAAAATGCAGCCCGCCTCATTGCCAGAATTGCCTTCATGAAATTTTCCTTAAACACAATGTTATATAATAGTATAACATTGTGTTTTTTCATTGTCAACGCTGTTTTGGGTCAGAAAAGTGAATTGTATACTTCGACTGCTATGGATTTGAGAGAAAGGATTAATTTCGACCTGAGGCCATGACGGCCATTAGTCGGAATCTGGTTCCAGTGCTGTCTTTATCTTTTTCGTCCAGCAGAGTGATTTTGATTTTGTGCCAGCCATAGGCCAGGTCTGAGGCCACGGGTTTCCAGACACACATGCCGCCATCCCAAATCCAGCCGACATAGGCGCTATGTTTCTCTGGTTCACGATCATCCACCTGCACCTGTATCATTCCATAGTCTTTTTGCTTGTCAAGATGATAAACAAGGCTTAAGGATGTTCCCTTGATGTCAAATTCAAGCGTGCTGCCGGGTTTCTCACTGAGCCATCCATTTCCGAAGAACTGTCGGTAGGGGCCGCGGTCATCGGTTGTAATCCAGCCCTTATTCATTGCTGCAACGGAAGTTCTGGTACAAAACATGGTTGTATATTCAAATGGATTGGAGGTTATTGGCTTGGGCAATTCTTCAATTGGTTTGATTTTCGGGCTTTCGGGCATGGAATCAAGGATCTTCTGGACGTAGTCGGTAATCAGTTCGGCACCATAGCGATGTCCTCGGTCGTTGGGATGGACGGCATCGGCTTCAATATCCTCCCATTTGATCGTTCCTGCCTCAATTTCAGGATACAGAGCGTCGCGAAAGCTGATCATAGGCAGGTCGTAGTGTTTACCAATTAGAATATGTTTATCCTGCTCATTCTTGCCTTTCTGATCGCACATGAAAAACAAAATTAATGCGGGTTGTTTTTCAGATTTCAACACTTGTCTTACAAGGCCCTCCATCGTTTCCAGAATATGGCTGTTGCCATTATCATTGACGGCATACTCACAGATAACCAGATCAGGTTTATGCCTGAGCAGTGTATCGTCTACCCGGTGGGTTCCCATGTTGGAAGAGGTTGCCCCGATCCCCGCATTAATATAGGTAATGGGGGTCTTGGGAAACGTTGCCTTAAACCAATCTGCAACCAAATGACCATACTGATTTTGATAACGGCTTGCGGCTGCCCCTTCGGTAATGGAGCCTCCGATAACTCCGATAACAAGCGGTTCTTTATTCATTGCTTTGGTCAGAACATTTTGAATCCGTGTGGTATTGCCTTTAGCTGTTGCTGAACGCAGCAGGATTCGTTTTTGCATTTCGGTCTGATCAGCATCTTGAGCGATACTAAAGGAGGAGGAAAGGGCGATGATGGTAAATACTGCACGTATCTTATGTGTGGTTTTCATATCTATCTCCAAAAAAATCTTAGAATTTGCGTGCTTATATATAGCTCTTTTGAAGGGTATTTCAAGATGT
>JAFGQP010000092.1 GCA_016935635.1 Sedimentisphaerales bacterium | reverse complement strand
TTCGCATCTGCATGAAAATCTCATAAATTAAAAATAAAAACATCAATATCCCCAAAATACCGATTTCAGCATAGCATAAAACATACGTATTATGGGCATCGAGGCCGGGATTACGGGGATCATAGATGGAAACCGTTTTTTCGAAGTTTTTAACACCTATGCCCAGAGGATGATCCTTGAATATTTTTATGGAAGCACGCCAGAAATCAAATCGGGACAGTTCTTCGCTTTCAGAATCGTTTAATTGTGCTAACTGGCCTTGGTCAAGGTGTGTTTTTATCGTAGACATTCGTTCAAGAAAACTCTTGTCGACCAAAACAAAAAACATCATTATCCCGAGCAGCATATAGATAATAATTCTCTTGCGATAAATTTTCGGCGAAAAGATCAGCACATAGGCGAACGCAAGGACCAGCCCCATAAATACCGCCCGTGACTGAGCAAGAATGATCACATTGAGCATCAGGGCGACAGTAAGTACATAGAAAATTTTTTTTACCACCGGGGCATTCAACATTTTGAAAGCCAGTACCACGACCCCGATTGATAAGAATGCGGAAAATGCGTTTGCCTCATTAAAATCAACACCACCAATTGTATCCAGGCGGGAATCCGTATAACCGCCAACAAAGATAGCCTGCAGTGCCAGAAATGACCCACCCAAGACGAAAGTCCACAGTACCAGATTATAACGTTCAATTGAATGCACAACCCGCAGCAAGAGAAATATAAAAAAAAATGACTTGGTCAACTTGTCAAGGTACATCCAGCTTCCGGAATGCAAATCGAGGCCAAAAAACAAACTCACGATCCACACAATCCCGAGAAATACATACAACTCCTTTTCAATTTTAGCTATCTTCCAATCAAGGCTACCTGCATGCATGACGCAACCTAAAACAATAAAAACCAGCATCACAAGCGAGAGCCTGGGAACATAAGCGACTACCGGTTGCAGCCACCACGACGTTTTGCTGTAAATCATAAACACTATCAGATATGCCACAATGCCATAAAGGGGATCCTTCAGAGATCCGATGCAAAGCAGCGAAAGCAGCAGAATTATGATTATGGAGGTTACCGGCATACGTATTATCGGCTTTGCGAATGTGGCTTATCGCGCAGAACGCCGGAAAAAATCTCCGCGATTTCTTCCGCCACGACATCCCATGTCCGGGACGCAACATGGTTGTAAATCAGATCCCTGTCCCAATCCCTGTTCAAAGCCCAGACCAGGCCCTTGGCAATGGCATCAGGATTTCGTTCAACCAGCATCCCAACATCATTGGAAGTCAGAACTTCAGGCGCACCCCAGACATTGGTGGCGACTACCGGTGTTCCGCACGCCAATGCCTCCATGATGACATTGGCCCAGCCTTCCCTGGCGCTCGCCAGGCAGAAAACATCCGCTGCATTGTACCATACGCGCAAGTCCCGATTATCAATCTCGCCCACCAGGATAACATTATCATCAAGCCCATTAACTTTGATTTTATCCGCTATAATCCCGCGATAGGGTCCTTTTCCAATGATAAAAAGCCTGACCCCCGGAACCTCCTGAAGTAGTCTCGGCATCGCATCGATCAAAACATGATACCCTTTATTCTCCGTCAGCGATCCAACCGACACAATCACCTTGCTACTTTCACTGCCGATAAGCCGATCTCTTGCTTCAGCTCTCGGCATGGGAAAAAACAGCGATGTATCGACGCCGTTAGGTACGATAGATATTTTTCCGTCAGGTATGTCCAAACGCTTCATATATCGTGCAAGAGCTGAAGATACCGAGATAACATGGTCGGCCTTGTTCAAGGCATAGCTGATCATCGGCCTGATCAGCTTAAAATCGGTAAAATGATGAATGTCCGATCCACGTGCGGACAGGATTACCGGTCGATCAAGAAATCTCCCCATCAACACGGCGGCGAACCCGTCGGGATAGATATAATGGCCGTCGATGAGATCAAAATCAAATCTCTTTTTAATCTTTATGATCAGCGGCAGCGTAAAAAGAAAAATCAACAGCCCATGCAAAGGCATGCTGATCCCGGGGATCAGAGGATAGCGGGGATGATAAACCTCGATGCCGCCCAAGCTTTCAGTTTTCTTTATTTGGGACAGTACATAACGCGAACCCAACCAAGGCCATGGCGGGCAATACGGCAGCGGAGCGACGACTTTGATCTCACAGTTCTCCCGTTTGGCAAAATGAAACATGCGCTGCTTGATGAAAACCGCGCTGTTGGGCTGCAGATGATTGGGGAAAAGGGAGGTGTAGACAAGTACTTTCATGCAGATATTCTCAATCGTATGCTCACATGTACCGGCGGGCCCATAGTTCAAAACTTAGCAGAGCCCAAAGGGGTTGGGTATTATCACGCAGGCCCTTCCAATGCTGCTCCCACAACCTTTTGACCACTTGCGCCGAAAAAATTTCCCGATTGTTGAAATCAGTACTTAGTATTGTCTCATGAACAAGGGGTTCAAGTTCATTTTTCAACCACTCTCCCACCGGAATACTGAAGCCCATTTTCTTTCGATTCATTATTTCAGCGGGTAGCAAACGCACTGCGGCCTTTTTCAGCAGATATTTCGATATGCGTCCCTTCAGTTTCAGACTGGAAGGAATGCCGGCCACAAGCTCAACGAATTTATGATCGATAATCGGCACCCGAACCTCAAGTGAATTGGCCATGCTCGACCGATCCACCTTGGTAAGTATATCGTCAACCAGATAGGTTTTGAAATCCACATACTGGGTCCGCGTCAACGGATCATCCGATGTGCATCTGCGATAATGTTCTCGAAAAACATCACATGAATCGTAATCGTGCAGCGCTGCCAAAAGATCCGGAGACAGTACGGACCTCTTCAGGGAGGATAAAAAGTAAGACATGGAATTGAAATACCCCTGTTCGGCACTGCGGGAGAGATTCGTCAGCAATGTTTTGGCCCGCAAAACCTGTGGCAGCCAATCCGCTTTCGGATACATGCAGGCCAGGGGGCCAAAAAATATTTTTCTCGCAAAGGCGGGAATCAGCTGTCTGATACGGTTTTCCAACCGATCGTAGTAATACCTGCGGTAGCCGGCAAAGTTTTCGTCACCACCGTCACCGGACAGTGCAACCGTCACCTGTCTGCGAGCCATCTGAGATACATAATAGGTGGGTATAGCCGAAGAATCGGCGAATGGTTCATCGAAAAACCAGGAAAGCTTCTCGACAACCGCTACGGCATCCGGTTCAACCACAAATTCGTGATGATCAGTGTTAAAATAACCGGATGTCCGTTTTGCAAATTCAATTTCACTGTATTTCTCCAGGGTAAAGCCCACCGTGTTCGTTATTACCGGCTTTTGCATGCAGCCGGACATGAGCGCCACAACCAGGCTGGAATCAATACCGCCACTAAGGAACGCACCCAACGGAACGTCGCTGACCAGACGGAGCCGCACGGATTCCTCCAATGTGGATATGATCTGGCAACATAGTTCATCTTCGTTACCACAGTCATGGACAACATTGAATTCGAGATCCCAATACTGCTTGATTCTCAGTCCATTGCGGTCACGGACCAGGCAGCAGCCGGCCGGCAATTTCTTTATTGATCTGAAAATCGATTTCGGCGCCGGAACATACCCATAGGAAAGGAAATCGGCCAACGCCTCGATTTCCATTGATTTGGGCACAGAAACATCCGCCACAATCGCCTTCAGCTCCGAAGCGAAGAGGAATCTGTTGCCGTCATCGAAATAATACAGCGGTTTTATTCCCAGGCGGTCACGGGCCAGAAACAGCGATTTGTTCCGGGTATCCCATATCGCAAAAGCAAACATACCGCGAAATCTCTCAACACACCCGTCACCCCACTGCTCATATGCATGCAGAATAACCTCTGTATCTGTCCCTGTCCGGAATGAATGCCCTTTTTCTTCCAGTTCGTCCTTAAGTTGAAGAAAATTGTATACTTCACCGTTATAAACAATAACAGCCGATTTATCCTCATTATAAATCGGCTGTTTTCCCGTATGCAGGTCAATGATGCTCAAACGGCGATGCGCCAGGCCCACATTTCCCTCGACATGGTAACCGCAGTCATCGGGCCCCCGGTGTCGAAGGGTTTCGTTCATCTGCCGCAATACCGACGAGTCCACCGGCTGACCGCGGAAATTGTAAACGCCGCATATGCCACACATTGCTCTTCCCAAAAACCGTAAAGGCAAAAAAGATTAATTTTCGATTATAGTTCTCTTCAACCCCCACGACCGGTTGTCTCATATAGCAACCGATAGCTTTGCGCCATACCTTCCCAGTCATAATGTTCCCGGCACCGTTGGCGATTGGCTTCGCCCAAAGCTTTCCTTAAAGCCGGCTGGCTGGCGAGCACGGCTATTTTATCGTACAAAAGTGGTTCATTGTCTTTATCCACCACATATTCCTTGTTTAATGCAGCAACAACATGACGAACATCGCCGACATCCGTCCCCACAACCGGAAGCCCGGCGGCCATAGCCTCGACCACGGCATTGGGCATTTGCTCGGTGTCCGAGGACACTACGAAAATGTCCATTTGTGCAAGCAGTTCTCTGGGATTCTCAACATACCCCCACATCCGCACCATATTGTTCAGCTTGTATGCGGCGATCAACGTTTCTATCTCCGCACGTTCCGGCCCCTCACCGACAATCCACAGCCTCGCGTTGCCGTTCGTTCCCGCAAGTCGCGCAAAAGCCCGCATCATTCTGGGAATATTTTTCTCCTGCCGCAGGGATGTGACTGTTCCCAGAATAACCTCTCCATCATGATCACTCTTATGGCATTTCACCTTGTAGGTGGAACAGTTCACGCTGTTCGGTATATATTGCAACCGCGCTGCCGGAACCTTCCAGGATTCCACGGCAATCCTTTCCAGCACCAGCGATGGAACAACGACCTTACAGGCACGTTGCAGGAAAACCCTTCGCATGAGCGCCCGGCGTGCTTTCTGTCCAGCAACCTCGTCCGGACCAAAACCTCGTTCAAAATGAACATGCGGACAGGCAGGAAAAAGATAATTTGCCATCGCCCATTCGATGGCACCCCAGTTGTAAGTCAAGAGCAAATCAGGGTTGATCCGGCGCAGCGTTCGTCTGAACAAGACTAGATTGCGAAACGTCCGCTGTTTGCGGAACGATAGGGAAACAAAATTTACTTCAACATCACGGGAAATCCTGGCGCCGGCCTCGACATTGCCATCCATGGCAATGATGGAATGGGAATATGCACCGGCGAAATGATTTAACAACCTGCAGGTTTGAATCTGCGGCCCGCCGATGCCGAAAGTGGCAAACACGTGCAACAGATGTTTTTTTCCACCTTCAGTTCCCATTTTTGTACACTTTGATGCCTTGCGCGACAAAGGCATCCCGGTCAGCCACGGGCTGCCACGCCAAATCCGCTTTCAAATCCGAACAATCAAATCTGGCAACCATGCCGCGAGACCGCAAATCCCTTATGCTGGGAAACGGCACTATACGACGCTGAACAAAAAACTTGACGCACCATTTTGCCAGTTCCGTCATCTGCATCAAAACTACCGATTGGGGATAGTAGTAGAACTTCCTTTCCATGCTGTTTCCAAGCGCAACAACATATTCCCTGGCAGTCAATCGGACATCACCCACAATATTGTAGGCCTTGCCGTCGACATGTTCGGAAAACGCCGCCAGACAAATCGCCGCGGCACAGTCTTCAACCAGGACAAACGGCAAATGATTATTACCATCATTCCAACCGATTACGTGTCCCACCTGATTCTGAAACCCGATACCGCTGTGAAACGGCATGCCTCCCTCACCCGCAACAACCCCCGGGCGCATTATGCAATACGACAGCCCTCCCAGCCGGCGCATGTCGTGCAACAGCGCCTCACAGGCAATTTTTCCCCTGCTGTATAATCCCCGCTTCGCAGGATACCTGTCAATTGCCGTGCTCCCGTAGACAACATCATCTTTCCGACCCAAATACAATGCGGCAATTGATCCAACATAAACCAGCCTTTTTACCCCGCATGACAGACAGGCATCGGCGACGTTACGGGTTCCTTCCACCATGGTTTTTTGAATCTCTCCCCAGTCATCTCCACCGCCGCCATGGGCAAGATGAATAACAATGGGTATATCGGTCACCGCCTCGGCAATTTTCGCCCGGTCGGCGATGTCCCCGGAAACCAGCGCAACATCAGGATGATAAAATATTTCCGGCAGCATTTTGACGTTTCTGGAAAGTACCTTGACCCGCTTTTTCTCACTGAGCAGACGTTCCACCACTTTCCGTCCGATAAACCCGGTCCCCCCGGTGACCAAAACGTCAAAAGGCCCGTGCACTTCTCCAACACACACCTTCCCGTTATCAATACTGCCCTTGTCGGCTTTGAAGTCCCGCGTTATTTCATCACAAAGCTCGACAAGGCGGACGCCAAAACGGGCATCTTCCCCGGCAGCACCATCCCCGGCATAGAAAGATTCGATACTGTTTTTCATGGACAAGTGATATGCATCGGAACGACCTTTCAACTTGACCGTGGATAAAACGAATGAGGTAAGATTACGGCTGCTTTGCCGCACCACCTGCCATGCTGAACGGGCACCGGTCAAAAATGAATTGTAAAAATCAGGCCAGCGGCTGTTCTGCTGCACGATGCAGAGATTGTTCCTGCTGTCGACATAGATTTGGCCGTCGGCGCATAATACTAAAAGTCCCGATGAAAAAAAATCCTGGCCGACGGAAAAAAGCAATTGTGCCGGCCCTTTCATGCAGTCAAGCGATACATTCCACGTATCAGCGAAAAATTTCCCCCTGGACAGTTCACGTATACCGGATGGAATCGAAGTCAGGCTTTTCACATCCCCCATCAGGTCAACAACCTGCGACAGCGGGTGCACACCCTGTTCAAGAACAATATTGCCAGGTTCCTGGAACATCCAGTGGGAAAACTGACCGGTTTCAAGCTGCCTTAGCGGTACATTCCAGTACGAGCTGACATGATGTACAGGTCCCAGCGATCCTTCCTGCAACAGCTCCTTGCATTTAATAAATGATGGATCATATTTTAAGTTATGATTGATTTTGAATCTGACCCCTTTTTCCGCCGCAGTCCCGGCCAGCCGACGGCATTCTTCCACCGAGACAGCCATCGGTTTTTCCAGAAACACATTTATTCCTGCCTCCAGCAACGGCAAAGCGACAGCTTCGTGATAGGGGGGCGGAACCAGGACATGCGCATCGGTGCAAGCTCCTTCCCGTATGATTTCTTCCAGGCTTTCGTAAACCCTCCCGATCCGGTAAAAACCGGCAAGCTTATTCGCGCTGTCACGGTTCACGTCATATATGCCTGTGACTTCGACATATGGAAGTCCAGCCAATACCTCCATATGTTCCCGGGAAATATATCCGGCCCCAATAATCACCACTTTACGCACTTGATCCATCATCAACATCCTGTCATTCAAACATCAGTTCCCTGATCTAATCTACATACAAGCGGTGCCATAATTCAAAGGTCAGCAGTGAAAATATCGTCGCTTCATTTCCGCTGGCGTAGTCGGTTTCTCCCCGCAAAAAGCTATGCAGAAGTTTTATCAGGTACTTTCTATCAAAATAATCTCTCTCAAGTGTTCTTTGATCAAGCAGGATATCCCGTACATACCCCGAGAGAGAGGTGGTCATCCATCGGCCTATGGGCATGGCAAACCCCTGTTTTTTTTTGACAATCGTTGGCTGAGGCAAATCGTTACTGAGGGCCTCCCGCATGACATACTTTCTGTTGTCACCCCTGATTTTCATATCCCATGGTATGGCGGCGACAAACTCCACCAGTTCCTGATCCCAAAAGGGACTGTAGGCATTGAGTCCATGGGCGCTGCACATTCGATCGACCTTAACCATCAAATCATCGGTGGCATAGGAATTGACGTCAAAATAAAGCAGCTTGTTCAAAATGCTCTCATGCTCCACCTCCGCATACAGCTTCCGGGCAATGTCCAACGGATCATGGTCACGGTTAACGGCGAGCAATTCCGAGCCGTAAAGCCGTTTTTTCATGAGAGGAGGAACCGGCATATTCAGAAGGTTGACCTGAAGTTCAAGAGGAAAAGTTTCCCGATATAAAAACCTTTTTATCCGGTCGGCCAGCGAACGGCTGCTTGCGCTCCATGACAATGAAGCAATAAATTGGTTCAGCCACCGCTTTCTGAGTTTTCTTTTCCAGCCGGGATCATGTCTGTCTCTCATGAGGGCATGCATATGATGACTGGAGCCCCCGATCAACTGGTCGGGAAAATCACCGGTAAAAACGGTATCAATATACTTTCCGGCCAATTTTGCGGCAAAATACGAAGGGATTGCCGAGGTATCGGCAAAGGGAGCATCGTGATGCCATACAAGCCGGTCCAACAGATCGGCGAACCGGCCTCCGACATCTACCACTGTGGTATAATGTTCGAGGCCGAAACGATTGGATATTACCCTTGCATCTTCGATTTCATTATATGATTCTTCCTGAAATCCCGCGGTAAAGACCTTGATCCTTTCACCCTTCAATTTGTGCAACACCGCAACAACGCCGCCGGAATCAAGCCCGCCGCTCAGGAAGGCCCCGGCATCGGGATATTTGGCCAGACGCCGGGCGACGGAACGCTCCAGTATATCATAAAATCCCAGAATGTATTCCGACTCATCGCGCAACGTATGATCGTTCCGGTACGCAAATTTCCAATACTGTTTTTCTTCGATATTTTTACCGCGCAAAATCAGTGCATGTCCAGGGCGGACCTGCTTGACCGAGGCAAACAAAGTTGACGGATTCGGGATATACCCATAGGAAAAAAAATTGTTAACCGCCGCATAATCAACGGATCTTCCCCCCGGCCGGCACGCAACAATCGCTTTGATCTCCGAGGCAAATAGCATCCCGTCACACTGGTACTCATAGAAAAGAGGCTTTGACCCCAGCCGATCCCTGACCAGAATCAATACCTCCTGACGGGCGTCATACAATGCTATGGCATATGAACCATCGATGTGATCCGCGAATCCCGCGCCATGACTACGATACAAACGCAAAATATTTTCGGCATCAGAACAGTCATGAAGCAATGCATCAGGATCATTCTTCAGGTGAAAAATATCGCCGTCTATCGCGACGACAATGCCTGCTTCATCGCGAGCGGTAGTAATTTTCTCTTCTACTTCATGATTGTCTCCGACACCAATAACACCACGACCGTCGGACGTAACCGCACAGGAAGTGCTTCCTCCGCGGTGCTGCATCCGGTCAAGCATCAAATCTATTTTTTCGCGGCATGGCTTTGCCTGCTGATCAACATACAAAATACCGGCAACTGCTCCCACTGGTCACTCCAGCTTTAGTGTTCTTGATCTTTTTCGGCCCGCTGGCGCCGCGACTGACCTTCGTCGCGGCACATTCCCGTTGCCTGTCGACGCAGGCAAAACAGCACGTCATGGGGTTATTAGGAAGCCAATATTTTTTTTAGGTGCTTCTTAATATTTGAAGACAGCATATAGGCGTATTCTTTAATCGTTTTTCTGGTAATTCTTATTGTCAGCAGATCTCTGGAATAATTGCCCCACATTTCTTTATAGCCGGGTCCGGATGAACTGATTTTCAGAAAATCGTATTCCTTGTATCCTTCCCTGATTGCCTCTTCGATACAGTAACTGTGCAGAATCAGGCCCAGCCTTATATGCTTGTTTTCATGCGGGATCATCCCGGATTGAAAAAAATGGATTTTCCCATTGCAGGCGAAGTTATAATTGGCGGCAACTGCCTGACCATCGAGTTTCAAAAAACTCAACTTGACCATTCCCTTATCAAAAAGACGCGGAACAAGCAGCGTATGGAACGACTTCCAGTGTTGGCTCGCAAACGCTCCGTCTTGCCCCTTGCCTTCCCAGCGATGCTGATGAAGTTTTTCGAGGTCAGCCATTGCCCCGGACAACTGGGCTTCATTCTCAACCAGATGGTACTCTCCACCATGACTGGTAAATTCTTTGCGCCCGCGATTTATCCGATAACGAAGATTACTGGATATAGACTGCAGGTATTCATCCCATGAAGCCGGCAACTTAATCAATATGGTCGGGGTCTTATCAACAACTTCATATTTCAACCCGTAATCACGAGCATAGCGTTCCAGTAAAGCCACGGTCCCGGATTCGGCCGATATATTATCAAGAATTATTTCATCCCAACCGGTATCACCGGCAAGATATCCCAACAAAGCCCTGGCACATTCATCCTTGCTCCCGTCCCTGACGATAAAATCGAGATACTCGGAAAGAACCCCCCTGGCTTTTGTCCGCCCGGAGCCGACAAACCATATGGTTTGCAAACCAAGAAATCCAAAATATCTTGTAGGATTCAGGTTTTTTGCCAATGGCGCGATACCCACCAGTTCACCATCCCGATAGGCACCCAGCACCCAGGATGTCCTGTCGCCGCCGTAGGTACGCCACCAGCAATCTGCCCAATCCCACCCCTGCACCACCGATGAATCCGCGGAGTGGGCATGAAGACGCTCCCAACCAGTTTTAAGACCAGGATGATCGAACTCCAGTTTTTTAATTTCGACAGTCATATTGCGGCTTCATTCTTTCAGTTTCGCATGCTGACGTTCGGCGTCCCAAAAATATGTTTCAAAATAGATTTGACCCCCATCTTCTCCGCGGTCTCCTTGGCGCCGAAAAGAATAAACTTCATAAATCGGGATTTTATCCGGTGGTTAAAGAAATACATTCGATACATGGTATCGACTTCATTTGTCATCTTCATTTTGTAATCATCCGCCGCCCCCAGCAGGTCATACACATCACAGCCTTGGGAAAATGCGTCATGAATGGCGTATTTCCTGAGAATATGACCGGGTGCATATTCTTTACAGGATTCGTCGTACCCTGTTTTCAGGAGGTTATCGGTTCCCCTATATGTAAGGCAGTAATCCACTGCCACACGTTTCCCATTAAAAGCAAGAAACCTCAGGGAAAACCAGCCGCGGTTGTTGGCTTCACGAGCCAGAAGACTATAGAACTTTCTGAAACTTTCATGTTTCAGAATCGAACTGCGGTTATCACCCTTCCAGCCGCTGTCTTCTATCACAAAGGCATCTTTCAGATCCTTGTCATCAAGCCGGTCTCCAACAATAACCTCATATACAACCTCATGGTTTTTCTGAGCTTTCCTGATTGAATATTCAATATTTTTTCGCAATGACCGGGAAAACCGATTGGCATAATAGGTCTCCCAGTCATCGCTCAAGGTAATGAAGGGGCTTTGCATCAGCGGCAGTACTTTTACAGTCCACCCGGTTACTGAATTGACATGACCGAGGCATCTGTGGGTAGCCGATGAGTGACTGACATAGTCCGCTTGTATCACATCCCACGGAACCACCTGTCGCAGAAGGATTAATGCTTCAGGCAGCCGCTTTTCCACGCCTTTCTTCATGATAAAGCTGTATTTCGGTGTATGCACGTTGGTTATCGACTTAAGTATGCATACCCGTACCCATCCTCTTTTCTCGTCCATGCGGTACAGGGGCAAAATCCCAATGAGTTCCGTTCCTTCATGAATCAGGACGATGTTCAACTTCCGCATCAGGTCAAAGCCCTGAATGAACGCGGAAAACCATTCATGGGTCAGAAACACCGAATCATAAGAGGCTTCACTGAGGAGACCATCCCAACGTTCTCTCAGTTCGCAGAAACCGTCATAGTCTATAACAACCGTAATTTCCATCGATCAGTTATCGGCCAGAACGGCTTTCAGATTTTCAACAATAAACTTCAGATCATCACTCGTCAGGTCCTGATGCACAGGTACAAAAAAAAGCTCATGCACCAGGTAACGGTCTACCTGTTCAGCACAATGACGATAGAGCTCCTCGCCAAACGTGAAGGTCTGAATACCACGTCGTTTCAGCTCATGAATAGCTACGCGCTTATTTTTAGCGATTACGGGAAATCCGAACACGCAATTCCCTTGCCTGTTCTGAAGAAATTCCGGCTCGCGACAGTGGGTATAACCCCTACATAGCTCATGATACAAATATTGAAAGTTATTGGCTCTTTTATGATAAATATCACTGAACGAGGCGCGCTCGATTAAATATGACGCAAGCCAGGTACAGGATACATTGATCAAGCTCATATCAAAGATAACCGGCGGGCAGGTATCGGCATTTTTCCGCACCGGCATCACAGCTTTTCTTGAAGAATTGATCGCGTTGTCAATTCTGAGATAAAAATTCCTGATCCACTGATTGTTATCTATAATACCGGAATGATGTTCAAAGGTATTCTTAATGGTTTTGAGTTCTTTCAACAAAGGTAGTTTCTTTATATGCGGTTGTTTGAATTCATCATTACCACTATTTATTCGCAGTAATGCGCCATCGATAAGCGGCAGGAATTTTCTCGGTGAATAGATACTGACATCTCCTGTCTCACTGGCACGTACGTCAGCCATGGGAACGATATGGGCGCAATCCTCTATCAGATATACGTTCCTCAGTTGCAGGTACGTCTTCAAATATGATAGATTCCGCTGAGCAAGTCCAAAATAATGAACCAGTATCACCGCCCTGGTTCGATTACTGATAACCGCTTCCAGATCCTCAACCGTCGCCTGTAAATCGCCGCTGACGCGATAAAAATTGAAACGACAGCCGAAGCGGATAATCGGCTCAACCATGCTCAGGCAGTGAAATGCCGGCATCAGTACTTCATCGTCTTGATGTATACCCAACAGTGACAATGCCGTATAAAAAGCATATCTACCCTGATAAAGCAACAATGAGTTGTCTAAAATATTCTGCGGTCTTTTCGGGCGTAAGAACGACCATTTCAACTTCAATGACTTTGATATCGATGTAGTCATGCCGCCTTTTCACCGCGGGCAGGAAATCGGCTGACCGCATAAAGAATGCGAGAATATATATTATTATTGTAAATAATATAATTATTGTGATTTCTCAAAACCTCGGTAAATTCCATTTTCCATGGTTCATTTTTACCGCAGAAGTCAAACTCTAATAATTTATTATCAAAACAATACTGAAGCAATTTCAATCTCAAGACTATCCCCGGAGATAACTTCCTAAATGTTTCATCATAGCTTGTTTTAAGAGAGTAATACTTTCTGTTGAACAACAAGCCCATTGTGTATGACACATATTTACCATCGAACAATAAGGTAAAAAATAAAAACTGCTTACCATATTTATTCATAAGATATTCATAAAATTTTTTTTGTTCATCTACATCATCAATCGCTGACAAGTTTTTATGTTTCCAACTTTTACTCTCGATCGCATCAATTACATTCAACCTGTCAGCAATATGATCGACTTTCTGAATTTCAGCCTTACCGCTTTCATCAAAATTTTTTTGCTTTCGTTTAAAATTACTTCTGAATTTTTTGTTTATCGAAGCAAAATATTCATCCCATGAAATCCCATCCATTTTAATAAAAGGGGATAAAGATCCTTTGCAAACAATCGAGTTATATTTATAGGTTTTTGATAATTCGCTCAAAACACAATCTGTACTACTACCACATTCAACTTCCGGAACTTCAATCGTATTCCACCCCTTGACCCCAGGAATATTATTGAGCTGATCAATCATAATTTTCAGGACATCATGCCTGCCACTACGGATCAGCAGATCGTGATGTATGCAGAATAGCTGGGCAATGGGGCAGATGACATTCACCGGAAGTTTCCTGACAGTCTTCTGTTTCACGTAGAATGGAAAAATCCCCTGCAGGGTGCCCGCATCATCTTCCACGGTGACCACCGTCAACCCTTTATTATCAAGGTGTGATTCCAGGAGCGCCATCGCCCAGTCGAAGGTTGCGGATATATCCAATCGCTCTGATTGTACCAGCTTGTCCCACCGGGACTGTAAGCAGACAATGTCATCTAAAGCAGTTATCACCCGAACACGCATTATCGCAAAAACCTCCTCATAACACCGGCATCCCGGCTTTATGCTTCATGCCTGCTCGCAGGGTATTCCAGACACGATTTCTTTCCTGCCGATTCAATCCAATGAAATAGAAAATCATACCGTATGCCACCATGGATAAGATGAGGGTTATAATAAAACGCAGCCAGTTTTCTGAACCTATTTCAAATTTAAGTACCAGGAGAACAATAGAGTATAACACGCACACCAGACACAGGGGAACAATAACATGACTAAAAAAATAACTGAATTTCATCTCAATGGCTGTGAACACCCGCCTGGGAATGAAAAAGAGCCGCAGCAGACACATCGGCACGGCCGAACCGATGGCAACGCCGACAAGCCCCAGATATGGAACCAGAATTACCGACAAGATTATGTTACTGACCGCGACAGCCATGTTGACCCGTGCCAATATTTCATGCTTGGCCAACCCGTACAGCACCAGCGTCACACCGTATTGAGCGAGAACAAGAAACTGCGATACCAGTAGAATGACCAGTATCCGATAGCTCTCATCAAAACCAGGACCCATCCACAGGCGAATAAAATCATTCCCGAGAATAAACAAAACAACTGAAACCGGAACCAGGACAAACAAAATAAGCTTCGAGCCGCTGATAACAATTTTCTGCACCTGTTGCACATCACCATCGGCATCGGCGGAGCTGACTGCCGGCACCAGAACACCGGCCACGGACAATACGAGCTGCCTGAGATAAATTATGAGTGAAGAAGCGATGGCATAAATCGTGATATGTTCAGGGGTAAGAAAGATACCGATAATGATGCTGTCGGAATAGTACACCAGCCGGTCGGATATGTTGGTAACAAAACTTTTCCATGAATACTGCCACAATACATGAAATTCATCCTGGCTGAATTGCCCAACGGAATATGAAAGTTTCGGGCAGATAACCTTGCAGGATTTGAAATTCATCAGATAACCGGCTGCATTGGCAACCAATACGGCAATACTGATGGATATAATTCCATATCCAAGCCTCAGCAACAGCACGATTAACACACTTCTTATCGCAAAAGCCGCAAGTCCGTTTCTTACGGAAAGATCATACCGCTGAAATCCAGCCAGTGACCCCTGGTAGATCATCAGGCTGAAGGTTAGAAAAACATCGGCGCCAATAATTATAAACAAATGTAAAAAGTTAATCTGCCCTGCCGATTCAAGGTTGAAAATGTCCCTGATAAAAAAAGACAATGCCGCAGCGACAATCCAGCATAACAGGCCAACAGCCACAAACAGGGTAATGGCCGTACTGCCCATAGTGTTCAATCGGGTAAAATCTTTCCGGCCATAATATTCTGAAACATATTTTACAATGGACGTTCTCATGCCGAAATCCAGCAGGCCCATATAGCCGGTCAGGCCGATTACCAATACCCAGATACCATACAGCTCCTTTCCCAGGCCGTGAACAACTATCGGGGTGATAAAAAAGGTGACCACCGCGGTAACGACAAACGCGCTGGTGGTTGAAAAACTGTTTTTCAGTATCAGCTTATTCATCTAAACGAGATTACCGCGATCAAAAAGTATTATAATTACCGTTATCACTTGATCTGATACTGATTTTGCGATGGTATTTTTGTTACTATTCTTTTCCCCAAGGAATCGATCCGAACCAACCTGTCACCATAAAACCAGGTAAACCCTGCCTTCAGCATGGCGGCTTCCGCACCTTCATTTTCAGGGCCTTCGACAATCATCGCAGCTTTCTTGTAGCCTTTTTTTCTGAGCTCGACAGCGACCAGACCGGCGCTGGTGGATCCCGGTCACTTTCAATAAACGCCGATGATCTGCTCCAGGGGCAGCTTCAGCCTGACTTTGTGAGCAACTTGCTCGGGAATATTAAACGCTCCAAGACAGTGCTGTTCCTTGAACCGCTCCGGTTGCCCGGCATCAATGAGGACCAGTTTACCCTGCCGATATAAATAAAAGGCCATTTCCGCGGGCATTTTGGGCACATGAGCATACTCCTTCCGGCTCCATTCCCGCTGCTCATCCGAGGTCAAGGAAAAAGCACTGGGCAGTGTCACCGCACACAAAAAAACCGTTACACAAGCCACGGTCATTCTCAACCGAACATTTTTCATCACCATACCTCCAGCAAAAAGTTATCGCCAGCTCCGCAATGATGCCTCATCACGTCCATTAAAACTGAAAATAGATAAAGGGCGTATCACGCCCCAACTCCAGAATGGTATATGCGGAAATCATGGCAAAACCAAGGGCATATATTTTCTTCATTCGGAAAGGCATATCGAGATAGCGTCGCTCCATAAAGTGAAAAAGGTAGCCGATTGGAATAAGCCATAAAAGCTGCCAGGGAATCAAGTAGGACATCGAAACACCGAAGCCACACATCGCACGCAAAAAATCGCCTGCCTGCCGCATGGTATGCACGCGAAAAAACACCCAGCCGACAATGACGCCGGCATTCAACAGTAATATCGCCAACCAGGCGGGAATTTTTTTCCTTATATCTTCCGGGGAAAGACGATGAACAAGAAGCAGCAGACCATGCCAAAGTCCCCAGAACAGAAACGTCCATGCCGCCCCATGCCACAGCCCCCCCAAAAGCATGGTAATCATAAGATTTCGCGATGTAAAAAACTTGTTTCCCCGATTTCCTCCCAGGGGGATATACAGATAGTCGCGGAGCCAGGTAGACAAGGTGATATGCCACCGCCGCCAGAACTCCGCCGGGTTGCGCGCGGTATAGGGCGCTCGAAAGTTTTCCGGGAAACTGAAACCCAGACAACGGCCAATGCCAATTGCCATATCGGTATAACCGGAGAAATCGAAATATATCTGCAGTGAATAGCCCAGAATGGATGCCCACGCGATTCCGGTGTCAAGATGAGCGTTGACTGCAAAGGCGGGGTCGACAAGCGTACCCAGGCGGTCGGCAAAAAAAACCTTTTTTACAAGACCACGAAAAAAAAGCTCCATTCCCTCAACATAATTGGCCTCATCTCGTATTTTATCTATCCGTTCCAGCTGCGCATCTATATCCGTGAAACGTATAATCGGCCCGGCAACAAGTTGAGGGAACATGCTTACGAAGGCCGAGAATTTAACCAAACTCGGGCAGAACGCACAATTTCCGTGATACAGATCAATCGAATAGCTCAGGGCCTGAAACGTATAAAAACTTATCCCCACCGGCAAAATAATACGGGACAGAAATCCGGCATACCTTCCTTGTTCCGACGCCGGTATGATAGATTCCAAATACGATCCCAACCAAGGATAATACTTGCAGAAAAAAAGCGGCAGAAGCGTAAAGGCAACCGTAACGGCAAGTATTATCCGTTTCCGGCGTCGAGTTTGCGCCCGCTCCATCTGCACACCGGCATACCAGTTGATTACCGTTACAAACGCGATCAAAGGTACAAACCGGTAATCCCACCATGCATAAAAGACATAGCTGGCCAGCAGCAATAACCACAGTGAAACGGTCTTCCCCCGATTGCCAATTCTCCATAGGATCAAGAAAACAGGAAAGAACCAGAACAAAAAAATGTATGAGTTAAAAACCATCGCTGATCACACGATTGATTTGGGCATCTATTATTTCAGCAGTATGCTTCGTCGGATGAACACCATCAAAGAATTCCAATTCAGGGCCACGCCAGTGCACCGGACGAAAATCAATCACCTTAAAGCCATAAGTTTCCACCAGATTATGAATAACACGATCAAATTTCCCCTGAATCTCAACGAAGGAATCAACGCAGTGCATTTCCTTCCAGAAATTTTTTGAATAACCAGGTATGAAAATCAGCACATGTATTTCATGCCGCTGAGCATACTCGGCAAAATCATCAAGATACTGCAACCTTTCCGGATCGATCTTTGTTGAACCGGCATACAAATTCTTGTATTGCCGCAATCGGGATTCCAGTGAATCTTTTTCTACGGTAATTTTCTCAAGAATCGTTTTAATCAGATTGACTGATTTTTCAGGGTTTTCAGAGGTTGCAGCCCCCGCCTCACTGACGCGGAATATATTCAGCAGATATTTAAATACCACCCGCAGGCTGTCACTCAATGTCGTGGTGGAAAGGAGTGATGCCACTTCATCTATATAGCCAGGCTTACAGAAAAAATTGCTTTTGGCCACGGAAATATCATTCTTCAGCAAATATCTGCTGAGAATTGTATTCCTCTTCAACATCGGGTTGATTGGCTGATTGTCGACCAGCAAATCAGGCTCCAGCCCAACAACTACAGTATGAACTGGAAATTTCAGGTCTTCGACAGCATATCGGAGCAAACAATAATGATCTTCAATCGCCCCCGCATAAAGAGAGACATTAAGGCTGTTTACGTTCTCTATCTCAGGCTTCAGCGACAGGCATCTGGAACTGCCAAACAGCAATAATTCCGGATGCATTATCTGGCGGCCCATCTTGTTGACAATAAAAGTCCTGGAATCGATCCGGTTCATCCGCAGAATATCGGTACCGTACCTGCCATAGGGATCGATCAGATAATTGGTTGCCGCCACCAGAATTAAGATGCCAACCAGGCAAATAAAAAAGGTTATATGTGAACCTTTCATTTAGAGTTCATCCTCGGTTCAGCATATTTATTTACAATGCCGATCATACCCCACAAAGTTCCCAGGGAAAACTTCTGCCAAGCTCATAAAGTGAGCTGGCGTGGTTGCTCGCGGCATGTTCCGTCGTAACGGCACAGGTAATGCCGCACTTTTGCAGTATCGCGGCAATTTCCGGCCGGTAGTGATTTATTCTGCCAAAAGGATAGGCAAATGTAGCAACTTTTTGTCCCAGATGCGATTGAATGACTTCCATAGATACCCGGACTTCATGTTCCGCCTCCGGCAGTGATATCCGGCTCATAACCGGATGAGATGCCGTGTGCGCACCAAAGGAAATGCCATGCCGCGACATTTCCCTGATTTGCTCCCAGTGCAGCATCATGCCATCAAGCGCTGTAAAATCATCGACTTCCAGCAGGTGAAAAAGCGATTCTAGCATCTCTTTGCGCGCATCATTCTCTCTGGTTCGAAGGTCCTGCATCATAATGTTGGAGCTTTCCAGCCTGTTCTCCTCGGTGGTCAACGGCAGTGTCAGCGTTTCCCCGGCACATGTAACCTCGATCATTTCTTTCCGGGTAGTTTGAAAGGCATATCTGAACTTGATGAACCAGGGCGGTTGTCCCGTTTCAATGCAGTCAGTGATCAGAAAAATTGTTGCCGGCAGATGCAGTTGTTTCAGCAGGGGATATGCCAATGTATAATTATTCAGAAATCCATCGTCAAAGGTAATTGCAACACACCGGTGCAATGATTTACCCTGTTTAATTCGATTAGCAACTTCCTCCAACGGCAACACATGATAATTTTCAGCCAGATGGATAACATGCTGTTTAAATTGAGATATTTCTATCTCAGGGTAAAACGGATTCGGCTCATCCGCAACCATGTGATACGGCAGTATATGACAACTGTTCCGCAGATGACCAATCCGGTAAAGATTCGATTTAATAATGTATTTTTTTATCGTACCACGTACAGACATCATGTCGTCGGCAACATCCCAGTGCGATGCAATTATCTTAATGGCTCTACACTCACGAGCTGAACAAGCAGCCAGCCCCTGAGGGAGCGAAAAAACTCATACCTGCTGATGATCTTTTCATAACCGGTTGCCAGATAAAATAGAAATGCATTGAACATAAAAATTGACGGGTATTGGCCAAGCCACTGAAAATCTGCTATTTCAAAGCCGTTATTCATGCTCAGTCTTCGGATTGCCGTATACGTATTCGCTTTGTAGTAAGCCGGGAAAACGTCTTCCATTTCCCTGCCCTCGGTTTTTGAAACAATATACTTATGAAACCGGTTTGGAATTAACAGCGACATGATTGAAACATAGTCACCAAGATTCGGAACCAGAAAAATAAAGCTTCCTCCGGGCTTCAATATCCTTTTCATTTCCCTGAAAACCAGGTCAGGTTCCAGCACATGCTCGATTACCGCTCTTGAAATAGCCACATCAACCGTTCCGTCCGGAACATCTATGGATGTAATATTTCCTTTAATATAACGAATTCCCGGCATTTCGCCCATGCTGTCTTCAAGATCGAC
>JAFGQP010000091.1 GCA_016935635.1 Sedimentisphaerales bacterium | reverse complement strand
GGTGGGGACAAATAAATCCCGTCGCTTGCGCTCCGGGCTGCTGTTGTACATTTTGGGTAACCACAGGGGGGAATTGCAGATTGATGATTTTTGATTTTTCATTTTCAATTTTCCAATGAGAGCGATGCTGCGGGTATGTTAATACGCATTTGTGCGGTACAGGGCTCCGGGCGGGGCGGTATAAAAGCGGGGAGTGTCTGCTTGCAAAAGGGGGGCCGGGGGGCTATAATACACCTTTCTATGAATCTATACCCAACGGGTATGATTATTCCGCGAGCAAAAGAAGCAGGTGGTTGAAGCTACTGTACTTTGCCGCGACGAACCGGAAAATGTCAAGTAGGATCAGTGTAACTTATTCACATACGACCCGTTAGGACAAATTTATGACAGTCGAAGTCGCCCAACAAATGGAGATTCTCAAGCGTGGTACCGTGGAGGTATACCGAGAGGACGAGCTGGCCCAGCGCATCGTTGAGGCGCGCAAGGCCGGCCGGCCGCTGCGTGCCAAGCTCGGCATGGACCCGACGGCTCCGGATATTCACCTGGGCCATACGGTGGTATTGCGCAAGCTGCGTCAATTTCAGGACTTAGGACATAAGGCGGTCCTGATTATCGGTGATTATACCGCCCGTATCGGCGACCCGACGGGACAGAATACGACCCGGCCGATGCTCAGTCCCGAACAGATCAAGGCCAATGCCGAGACGTATTTTCAGCAGGCCGGCAAGATTCTGGATATGTCCCCGGATAAAGTCGAGGTGCGGTTCAACAGCGAATGGCTGGCGGACCTGAAGCTGGCCGATATTATCAAGCTGACTGCGTCGATGACCGTGGCCCGGATGCTCGAACGGGATACGTTTGAAATCCGCTATAAAAAGGGCGACCCCATCGGCATTCATGAGTTTCTGTATCCGCTGATGCAGGGGTATGATTCGGTGGCGATTCAGAGCGATGTCGAGCTGGGCGGCACGGACCAGACGTTTAATAACTTAGTCGGGCGGGATTTGCAGCGGATCGCGGGGCAACCTGCTCAGATTGTGATTACGATGCCGATTCTGGTGGGGCTGGACGGCGTTCAGAAGATGAGCAAATCCAAGGGCAATTACATCGGCGTAACCGACAGCCCCGCGGATATGTTCGGCAAGACGATGAGCATTCCCGACAGCCTGATGGAAAATTACTTTACCTTGCTGACGGATGTGCCTGCGGATAAAATTAAGGAACTGACCAACCCGGGCAAGACCCATCCCAAACAGGCCAAGGTCCTGCTGGCTAAGATGATCGTCGAGCAGTTTTATGATAAGCAGGCTGCCGAGGATGCGGCGGCGGGCTTTGAGAAGGTCTTCGCGCAGAATCAGCTGCCGGACGATATGCCCGAGGTGACGATTGGGGCGGAGCCGGTCATGGCGTCCAAGCTGCTGCTGCACTGCAAGCTGGTTGACAGCGGCGGCGAGGGCAAACGGATGATTCAGCAGGGCGGCGTCAAGGTCAATGAAGCCAAAGTCGCCGACCCGAGTGAGATGATTACGCCGGTTAACGGGATGATTGTCCAGGTTGGAAAGCGGAAATTCGCGAAGCTTAAAGTCCAGTAAAGGCGTTTTTATTGTCTGGATTCCCGCTTCCGCGGGAATGACAAGTGGTGAATGTGCGGGAACAAAAAAATTCTTTGAAGAGTTGAATATGAAATTGCCGGTGATAGAAAATACAAAACGGTATCTCGGATTATATGTGGTGGATTTCGGTGGGCACAGTGCGGTGGGATTTACGGCGCTGGAAGTGGCCGAACTGCTGGAAAGCGAAAAATTCGCCGATATCAAGGTTTTCAAGATTCATAATGCCCGCCCGGACGGCACGATGGAACTGGCGGGCGTGCCGAATGCGACGTTCGGGCTTGAGGCGGGGATGTTCTTTTATGCCGGCGATGAGGCGGCCGCGCGCGATGACTTTAAGCGTCTGACCGATATCGCGGTGACTTCTGCGGCACCGTCCCGCGCCAAGGTGCATCTGGCCCGGCTTTCGGATAACGAATTCGTCACGGCGCTGATTTATCCCGCCGAATACGATGAGCAATTCAGCCGGTGGCTGCTGGAAAACGATTACATGACCGATGGGGCCGCTGATGGCGGTACTGCGGCTGTGCAGCGGTATTATGATGCCCCCAAAGACATCCTCGACCAGCGGCAGCTTTTTGCCGCCGACTCCTTCGAACAGCTCTGCGGTGAAGAACTCCTGGCCGCCACCCGCCGCGTCATGGTGCGGTAAACCTGCAGGCTTGGCAATGCCGCGAGCAAAAAAGCAAGTTGCAGATACAACCCTACTTAGCCGCGACGAAAGGGGAAATGACCGGCAGGTATCAAGATAAATGGATAGAACTTACCCAAAGGGAGGTCTGGTATGTCTAAAAAACGAAGGCGGCTTGGTGTTGTTTTGATTGTACTTGCAGGGATGATTGCTTATTTCCCATTAAAAAAAGCCATACAGACTAATGCAAGCCGGAACGAATTGGCTCAAAAAAAGGAAACCTTTTCCGGCACTTCAGACGCCCTGAAACATACGGCCATTTTGCCTGACTTTGACTCGCCACTCCAGCCGGACAAAAATAACATCTGGTGCAGCAGCTTCCAGCTGGCGTGGAATGAAATGAAGGAAACTGTTATCAAAGAACCTCTTCAAGTCATGGGGGCTGAAGCGTTATGTACCCGACTTAACTCGGCTAAGCAAACCAAAAATGACTTGATGCCGGAATCCTATTATGCCAGTGCGGGTAGTGTATCTAATGGAATTATTCAGACCATTCAAACAGATATGGCCAGTTGTTTTCCAGCAGCACCGGTTCCACAGTTCAATTCTGACGATCAATATATTGCATACGCATACCTTGAAACCTATATCCAATTCACCAAAGCGTTTCTTGAAGTCGCCGAACCGTTACTATTTCATGGAGCTTCAGGAAAAACGACCCCTGTAAAATCGTTTGGAATACAGGA
This sequence comes from Sedimentisphaerales bacterium, assembly GCA_016935635.1. Taxonomy (GTDB): domain Bacteria; phylum Planctomycetota; class Phycisphaerae; order Sedimentisphaerales; family Anaerohalosphaeraceae; genus Anaeroglomus. The sequence goes on along the minus strand of JAFGQP010000091.1, from coordinate 2,649 downwards.
CGGCTTTTTGAAGGAACACGAGCCGCTCTGCAAACAAGTCGATGTATTGTACTGCAAGCTGGATGAGCAATACAAGGCTGCCGAATATGCGTTGGATTTGTGCCGGGATACTCAACCATACCAGATCGTGGTTGCTGTGACAGAACGGAAAGATACTCTCGAATCCACCTACAATCAACTCCAGGATAAAATTAAAGACTTTCCCACCCATAAAGACTATGAGTGGCTTGCTCAATTTCAAGATAATGATATTCTGAGAGTGCCGGATATGTTTTGGACGCTCACGCATCGGTTCAAAGAACTTGAAGGTACCCCTCTGACCAACGCCAACGCTAATGGAATGCCGATATCTGCCGCCATCCAGCAGATATGCTTTCGGCTGGATCGGGCCGGTGTAACATTCAAGTCCAGTTCTCAAATGTGTGTTTCAGCAATGCCGCGTGATTTTATTTTCGATAAGCCCTTTTTACTTTACTTGAAAAAGCGGGATGCCTCGCAGCCTTTTTTTGTGATGTGGGTCGATAACGCCGAACTGCTGACCCCATTTTGAGCGTATCGAGAGTTGGTTATGACACGAAAATCCGAACAATCTCCAAAAGCACGACGCCTGGGCTGGCTTGCTGGACTTTTCTCCGGCTGGAGTGCCAGGAAAATCGAGCCAACCCAACAGGACGTCGCAAATCTGGACTTTCCGAGCTCCTCGCAGAAGATGGGGGTGCGGTTTTCCGAGAAAGTTCGGGAGGTGTTTCGCTTTCGATGGATTCGAAAGCGGTAGATGTAAATCTATGTATTATAATAAGTTATAAAAATTTTCTGAAAATATTAATTAAAATATCTCACTTGGCCGAAGTACCAAGTGCAAGAGTTTTCTCCCCTCCGGAAAACATCAGGAAAACCAAAGTTTCCTGATGTTTTCTTTTTGCGCCCGGACGGGCTAATTTTTTTGTTTGCTGAACAAGAATCATTCTTATATAGTAATCTTTAGAGGTACTATTCTCTAAATTGAAGTGTTATGATGTCCAAAACAAGCAAAGAACTTCTGGAGCAGTTTCGCATACAATGCAAGGCTCGCGGTCTGAGCATTACTCCCCAGCGCACGGCGATTTACGAGGCGCTGATTGGCTCCGAGGACCATCCGCGCACCGAAGACATCTATAACCGCGTCAAGGCGGCTTTTCCGGATATGTCCATTGATACGGTCTATCGAACGCTGTGTCTGTTTGCGGAAATCGGGTTTGTGCGTCTTGTGGAAGGATATGGCGAGGCCAAACGCTATGATCCGGACATGGAATGTCATCATCATTTTCGATGCATGCGATGCGGGCGGATACTGGATTTCAAGGAGCCGCGGTTTGATGCCCTTGAAGTGCCGCAGCAGTTTAAACAGACCTGTGCGGTGTCGAGTATCAAGGTGGTGCTCGAGGGGGTCTGCGAGCAGTGCCTGCAGAAGAGCGTGGAACCCTAAGGCTGAGGCGATCAAAAATCGAAAACACACTGGATTGATAGCCGGAATCCACTATAATATCCTTACCAGAGGATTGTGATCGAATATTGTGCTCTGGATTAAACAAGAAAATCACATAACTGAATCATGGAGGTAAACGATGAGTCCAAGTTCAAGGGAACAAGCCAAAAAGAATGTCATCGAGGTTTTGAACAAAGCACGTGCCATGGAGCTGCAGGCGATTGGCCAGTATATGAATCAGCATTATAATCTGGACAATATGGATTACGGTGAGCTGGCGGCCAAGATGAAACTGATTGCTATTGACGAGATGCGTCATGCCGAAATGTTTGCCGAGCGCATCAAGGAGCTGGGCGGCGAACCGACGACCGATCCGCTGGAAAAACCGATCAAGGCCCAGAAGATCGATGTCATTTATCCATTTGATTCCAAGCTGGAAGACGACACTATCGCCGATTATAACCAGTTCCTGCTGGTCTGCCGGGAAAACGGCGACAGCATCAGCATGAAGCTGTTCGAGACCATCATTGACGAAGAACAGGCGCACTTCAATTACTTTGACAATGTCAATGAGCACATCAATACGCTCGGTGCATCGTACCTGGCCAAGATAGCCGGAACGCCCGCTGAGACCGGCCCGGCCTCCAAAGGCTTTGTGGTTCAGGGCGGCGAAGCATAATTGACCAAACAGTGCCGCCATTGCGCATGGATAATCCTGCGGGATGGCGGTTTTTTTGCTGCTGTGATTGATCCCCAAGGGCAGGAGATAGATGATGCGACATGGATGGATAGTACTGGGTATTGCAATTGTGACGCTGTTGGCAGGATGCCAGTCTGTAACGCAGTCGAGGCCGGCGGTTCGGCTGGCGTGGGATTTTGAGCAGGAGGCTCTCGGGACGCTGCCTGCTGCCTGGATGGCCGCCGAGACGGTCGGTAAGCAGATGCCGGCCAGGTGGGAAATCGTGGGGGACAGTTGGGGCAGGGCTATCGGACTGACTCAGAGCCGCAATTCCGGCGACACCTGCAATCTGCTGCTGGCGATTAACAGTCGGCTGGCCAACCTGCGGCTGTCGGCCAAGGTCAAGGCTGTTCGCGGTACGAACCAGCAGGGCGGCGGGATTGTCTGGCGGGCCCTGAACGGGGATAATTATTATGCTGCGCAGTGGGATGCTCTCAAGCAGCAG
>JAFGQP010000378.1 GCA_016935635.1 Sedimentisphaerales bacterium | reverse complement strand
GTATGCCTGTATTATATCCCCACAGGAACATTTCTCAACCCCGATTCAATGAAATAGCAAAAGATTACAGAAATGTAATACACGCTTTCCTCTGATCAGTGCTCACTCGTGCCGTAATGCTTCGATTGGATCCAATCTGGCGGCTTTGAGTGCCGGGAAATAGCCAAAAACAACCCCAACCATCGCGGAAAACAGAAATGCAATAATCACAATACTGATATCAAATAAAAATGGAATTTGAAGAACAAAACTGAGTCCATATGACCCGGCCAGAGCCAAAATAATCCCGAATATTCCGCCGAACGATGACAAGACCACCGCTTCAATCAGAAACTGCATCAGGACTTCCTGCTCAAACGCCCCGATGGCCAGACGTATGCCGATTTCGCGCGTTCTTTCCGTCACCGACACCAGCATGATATTCATAATGCCGATGCCTCCGACCAGAAGACTGACCGCTGCAACAGCTCCCAGCATCGCCGTCATCATCTGCGTAGTGCCGGTCAGCATTGCCGCCAATTCCTTCATATCCATCACATTGAAATTGTCTTCTTCATTTTGAGACAGATGGCGGCGCTTTCGCATCAGGGACTCAATGTCGCTTTTAACCTTCTCTGTCGCAATCCCATTCTGGACGGATACCTGTATCAATGAAACATCACGATTCCCGGTAAATCTTCGCTGAACCGCACGCAACGGAAGTACAATAATATCATCCTGATCAGTACCCATCGTGGACTGGCCTTTGGATTGAAGCAGCCCCACCACCCGGCAGGACACATTGCCGAGTCTGATATTGCTGCCGAGAGGATCCTGGGTACCGAACAGTTTTTCACGAATCGTTTGCCCAATGACGCAGACGGCCTGACCGGTGCGGATTTCCGATGCTTCAAAATCCCGACCGCTCTGGATCGTCCAGTTTCTGACGATAAAAAAATCGTTTAAGCTTCCGGTCACGGATGTTGACCAGTTTTGATTGCCGAGAACAGCGGTGGCATTTTGTGAACAGACCGGGGCAACCCCGGCCAGTGAACTAATCTCACCGCTGACGGCTGCAACATCTTTGGCGTCAAAGGGAGGGGCCGATGAAGATTGACCGGGGCCTTGACGTTTTCCGGGTGTAATCATCAAGACATTGGTTCCCATGCTGGCGATTTGATCTGTCACCTGAGCCGTTGCGCCATTGCCGATTGTTACCAGCGTAATAACAGCCGCAACTCCGATGATAATACCGAGAATCGTCAGCACCGAGCGCATCACATTGCGTTTAATATCCCGTATGGCAAGCAGTATTGTATTAAAAAGCATTACACTGTCTCCCCGTTTGAACTGTCTGAATGGACCAGCCCATCCAGAAAATGTACCGTACGTTTGGTGTATGCCGCCATGTCGGGTTCATGTGTTACCATCACCACGGTAATCTGCTGGTCCCGGTTCAGCCCGGTCAGCAACTCCATAATTTCACGGCTTCGGAACGTATCCAGATTTCCGGTAGGTTCGTCAGCAAACAAAACGGAAGGCTGTGTAACAATCGCGCGGGCAATAGCGACCCGCTGCTGCTGTCCACCCGATAATTCGCCGGGGGTATGTGACTCCCAGCCGTTTAATCCCACAGTCTTAAGAGCTTCCTGGGCCATGGCATGACGCTGACGAGCCGGTGTGCCCCGATAAACCAGCGGTAATTCAACATTTTCAATCGCCGACGTTCGATTCAAAAGATTAAAACCCTGAAAAACAAAACCCAGGTAATATCGCCTCAACCGTGCGCGCTGCTGACGGGTTAATTGACTGACATTTACACCCTCAAACTGGTACGATCCGGCCGTGGGTGTATCCAGACATCCGAGGATATTCATACAGGTGGATTTTCCGGAACCGCTGGGCCCCATGATTGACACAAAATCACCTTTCTGAATGTCCAGATCAACGCCCCGCAAGGCCTGCATCTCAGCTTGACCGGTTCCGTAAACCTTTGTAATCTTTCTGAGCCGAATAAGAGGCTCACTCTGATGGACCGAATGTGCCATTGCTTACTTTCCTGTCGTTATCGTATCGGTAATCACCAGTGTTTCCGGTGCAAGCTCTCCACTGAGAATTTCGGTCTGAATGTCATTGGTAACGCCAACCTGAACGGATACGGCGACCGGCTGGCCATCCTTCAGAATCCATACCTGTTGCTGACCGTGATTGTTTAGGGATACATTCTGACGTTTCTCCTCCTGCGGCGGATGGGGAAGGATGGAGTTGATGATTGACCCGGACGATTTTTTCTCTTCCGATACAGGCGGCGTAAACCGCAGCGCCGCACTGGGAACCAGAACAGCATTTTCAATCTTCTTAACTACAATTTCAGCCGACGCTGTCATCCCCGGCCGTAAGGACAGATCCGAATTGTCAACCGTAAGCACCGTTTCATAGGTCACAACGCCGTCAACCGTGCTGGAGCCGTATCGGACTTGCGAAACCTGTGCCGCATAAGAATGATCGAGATAGGCATCCACTGTAAAGGTTGCAGATTGACCTTCTTTGACTTGACCGATATCGGCCTCATCGACGGCCACATGCAGCTCCATTTGTGTCAAATCCTCAGCCAATGTAAACAATACCGGAGCTTCAAAAGAGGCGGCCACAGTCTGCCCGACTTCTATCTTCCGCGTCAGAACAATCCCATTGATCGGCGAAGAAATCAATGCTTTCGACAAATCCGTTTCGTTAATATCAAGGCCTGCCTGTACTTCCGCTACCGCCGCAAGAGCACTGGCCTCGTTGGCTTTGGCACGGGAATAGGCGGCTTTTGCCTCATCCATCTCCGTCTGCGAAGGCACTTTCCCATCGCTTAACTGCCGGACTTTTTCAAGCTGCTGAAGTTTATTGTACGTTTCTTCAATCGTTGCCTGAGCTTGCAACACCTGGGCCTTTGCAGACTCCAGAGAGGCCTTGGTTTGTGTAACCTGAGCCTGAAGTTTTGACACATCCAGTCGTGCCAGCGGTTGTCCTACTTTGACCTGGTCGTTGAAATCAACATAAATTTCTTTAATAATGCCCGAAAGTTCACTGCCGACTTCCACTTCATTGGTCGGTTCCAGGGTTCCGGTCGGTGAGACAACCACCGTCAAATCCCCGCGCACGACTGCCTGCGTTTTATACTCAATCGCACTGGCTTTCCCGTTTTTGGACCATGCCGCAAAAAAAACAATCAGTGCTATAAGCACCAGAATTCCCCAAAGCCATCGTTTCTTTCTTCCGGGTTTGGAGTGCGAGTCCATTTGCAGCGTAGAAGCAATATCGTTTTTTTCAGGTGTTGTCAATTTCATTTTTTATTCTCCATGCATCGATTTACTATCGAATTGGGCCTGTTCCATCAGAGACGACCAGCCGCCCCCAAGCGCTTTATACAGACGAATGAGATTTGAAACCATTGTGCCGTCGCTTTCAACCTTTTGATCCTGAAAGGACAACAGGGATCGCTGCGCCTCCAGCACATTGCTGAAATCCGTCAAGCCCGCCTCGTACTCAAAGCGTGCCAGCTCGACCGCTTGTTGAGCTGCCTGAGCCGCCTGACGAAGACTGTTGTTTTTCTGGTACTCGTTTGCATACGCAACGAGGACATTTTCGACTTCTTCCAAAGCCGCCAACACAGATGCCTCGTACTGGATGAGTTTCTGTTCCTGAATCGCAGATTGCACATTAATCGTCTGGCGAATGGCGCCGGCATCAAAAATATTCCACGTCACTTGCGGCCCTCCCTGTAATACCCAGTCAGAAGGAGTAGAGACGTTATTAGCCAGTTTACTCAGCGAGACCGCCTCCATACCGATCGAACCGTTCAGTGTAAACCGGGGATACAGATCCGCAACAGCTACGCCCACCTTTGCGGTTTGTGCTGCCAGCTCCCGCTCG
>JAFGQP010000377.1 GCA_016935635.1 Sedimentisphaerales bacterium | reverse complement strand
ATGGGAATGGTGCCCAACACCTATCGGGAATATATCAAATGCCTCAAGGAACTGGTGCAGGAAGGCAAAATCCCGATGTCTCGCATTGACGATGCAGTCACACGAATTTTGCGTGTCAAGGCCGCGATGGGTCTTCTGGACAAGAATGCTTCGGTTCTGGCCGACCGCACCCTCCATCAGGATTTCGGTTCTCTCAGGCATCGTCAGGTCGCTCGTCAGGCCGTCCGTGAATCGCTGGTCCTGCTGAAAAATCAGGGCAAGACGCTGCCCCTTTCCAAAACCGCAGCCCGCATCCATGTCGCCGGCAAGAACGCCGATGATATCGGCAATCAGTGCGGCGGCTGGACCATCGACTGGCAGGGCAAAAGCGGCGCTATCACCACCGGCGGCACCACGATTCTTTCGGCGATTAAGAAAACCGTCTCCGCCAATACCCAGGTCACATTTTCCAAAGATGGCACCGGGGCTGAGGGGGCAACTCTGGGCGTCGTTGTCATCGGTGAAACCCCGTATGCCGAGATGGAAGGCGACCGCAGCGATTTAGCCCTGACCGCTGAAGATGTTCAGGCGGTTGCCGAGATGAAAAAGGCCGGCATCCCGGTCGTGGTCGTCCTGCTGTCAGGCCGTCCGATGATTATTAACAACGTGCTGGAGCAGGCGGATGCCTTTGTGGCCGCATGGCTGCCCGGCACGGAAGGTCAGGGTGTCGCGGATGTGCTGTTCGGCGATTATAAGCCCACCGGCAAGCTGTCGTACACCTGGCCGCGTTCCATGGATCAGATTCCAATTAATGTCGGCGATAGGAATTATGACCCGCTGTTTGCGTATGGCTTCGGCCTGACCTATTAAGAGAACATGATGCGGCGCGAGAATACACACAGGCAGCGACTGCTTTGCATGGCAAGCCTTTTATTGGGTTCGCTCTGCTGGGGCAGCACCGATATTCGGCTGAATTCGCTGGGCTTCTTGCCGTCGATGCCCAAGAAGGCAGCGATGATCAACCCCTGTTCTGATTTTAAGGTCCATCAGTCTTCCGACAACAGCGTCGTTTATTCGGGCAAGACAACCGGTCCGACTTTTCAGAAAGATGTCAATCAGGACGTCTGGATTGCAGATTTTTCAGCAGTTAAAATCCCGGGGCAGTATTATCTGACTATCCCCGGCCTCGGGCGTTCCATTGACTTTCCGATTGGCGATAAGGTTTATGACTCCGCCTTTTATACGGTCATGCGAGGCTTTTATCTGTGGCGATGCGGCACGGCGGTCCAGGGCGAGCACAACGGCATCCTTTACAGCCATGCCCCCTGCCACATGAACGATGCGTATCAGACGTATACCGGCTTGGGCGATACCATCCGCGACGGCATCGGCGGCTGGCATGACGCCGGCGACTATGGCAAGTACACCGTCAACGCGGGCATTACCGTCGGCATGTTGTTTCTGGCCTGGGACCACTTTCAGCCCCGGCTTCAATCCTTCGAATTGAACATTCCCGACACCGCCGGCGGCTATCCGGACTTTCTCAAGGAAATCAAATGGGAAATTGACTGGCTCTTGAAAATGCAGTATCCCGACGGTTCCGGCAAAATCTCTCATAAACTGACTCCGCTGGATTTCCCCGGATTTATCATGCCGGAAAAAGATGCATCCAGGACCTATTTTACCGACTGGGGCTCCGCCGCCACGGCTGATTTTGTCGCCATGACCGCCATGGCCGCACGGTATTTCAAGCCTTATGACGCCGCTTATGCTCAGCGGTGTCTGGATGCGTCGAAGAACAGCTATGCGTTCCTGAAAACTAATCCCGCCGATAAGAAACCGGACCAGAAAGCCTTTTCGACCGGCGGATACGGCACCTCGGATTCGGATGACCGCCTCTGGGCGGCTGTGGAACTATGGCAGACCACCGGCGAGGCACGCTACCTGCAGGATTTTGAAAATCAGGCCAAGACCATCAACAACAAGATTGATGCCGCATGGGATTGGTCCAATATCCGAAATCTCGCGATGTTTACCTATCTGCTATCGGACCGGCAGGGCAAGAATCCGGATATTGCCGAGGATGTCAGACAAGATTTACTCTCTGTCGCAGACGCCATCGTCCAGCAGACCCGCAAGGATGTGTACGGCAGGCCCCTCGGCGGCACGTATTACTGGGGCAGCAACGGGACCGTCGCCCGACAGACACTGACCCTGCAGATTGCTTACAAAATAGACCCGAAACCCGGCTATCGTTACACCGTATTGGACGCAATCGCGCATCTATTTGGACATAATACGTATGGTCGATCTTTTGTCACCGGAATCGGCCATCTGCCGCCTATGAATCCGCACGACCGGCGTTCGGGAGCGGATGGGATTAAAGACCCCTGGCCGGGCTATCTGATTGGCGGCGGAACGTCCGCTATCAATTGGAAAGATATTGAGGAAGATTACCGAACTAATGAAATTGCCATCAACTGGCAGGCGGCACTGGTTTATGCCCTGGCCGGATTTGTCAGTCAATAAAGGTTTCCATCAACACAGAACAAGGAATTGCAATGATGTACATTCACAAAACCAAAATCATGTTAACGGTTTTTATCGTCCTTTTGCTGCTGACGGCGATCCAGACTGGGTGGTGTCAGCAGGCCGCATCGGATGGTAAATGGATGCTGTGGTATCCCAAGCCTGCTGAAAAGTGGGTCGAGGCACTGCCGATTGGAAACGGGATAATGGGCGCAATGGTCTTCGGCAAGACCGATGTAGAACGCATCCAGTTCAACGAAGACAGTCTCTGGACCGGCCAGCCCTGCGATTACCAGAATCCCGGTGCTGCCGAAGTCCTGCCTCAATTGCGGCAGCTTCTATTCGATGGCAAACAGGCCGAAGCCGAGAAACTGGCGATGGAACACTTTATGAGTAATCCCATGCGGCAGGCCTTCTACCAGCCCTTTGGCGACCTGAAGCTGACCTTCGACGGCCATCAGAATCCCACCGACTATCGTCGCAGTCTTGACCTGCGGGATGCGATAT
>JAFGQP010000376.1 GCA_016935635.1 Sedimentisphaerales bacterium | reverse complement strand
TTAACCTTAAACCGACTTAAAAGCGAATTGTGTCTGAAAATAAAGTTATCTTAATTCTTATAGCAGATCTTTTTTTACCTTACAAGCATATTTTGCCGCGTGAATGATCACAAAATATATCAGGGTAGATGACCAGTCTTTGGGCTGACACTTCTATTCAGAAGCAATATAAAACCTGCGGTATATATTTTAAATTCTGTCATCCAAACCGAACTCAAAGCCGGATTTTGCATGTAAATCATAAACCGCTCATTTAAACAGATCGAAAAAGAAAATAATCCTGACAGTTTTTTCTTTACTCAAACAGAGGAAACATGGTAACTTTAGTCTGGATTTAGCAGATATGCCATTGATGCAGCAGACAGTACCTTGAATCCGTTTATTCGGGAGTGCATTTATGCGGGAAGCTATTCAGAAATTTTGCTTGAAACTCGGTTATGAAATACGCAAATACGCAGACCCCTTTCAGGCCCAGCAGCAGTTGCTGTCCTGTACGGCAAATCCTGTTATCTTCGACGTAGGCGCATACCACGGTTACATAACCTCAAAATATAAAAGCCTGTTTCCCACGGCACAAATTTATTCATTTGAGCCTTTTACAGAATCGTTTGCCATTCTTGAAAAAAGAACTCAAAACAATCCTGACATCCATTCATACAACCTGGCCCTCTCAAATAAAACAGGAACTGCTGAATTCCGCATAAATTCTTCGGCAGAAACTAATTCACTATTTGCAACAGATACAAACGCCGCCAACTCCTGGGGGGCAGGTCTCATGGAAACTCACAACGTAGTTACTGTTAATACAACAACTCTTGATGAGTTTGTTGATACCCATAGAATTGAAAAAATCGATCTGCTCAAGATAGATGTCCAGGGGGCGGAATATCTGGTTCTTGAAGGCGCCCAAAAAACTCTGGCAAAAAATTCCATCAAAATTATTTATAGCGAAATTATCACCACCGCAACCTATGAAAATCAGAAGAATTTTTCTGAAATCGTGTCTCTTTTTTATAATTTTGGATTTGAATTGTACAATTTCTATAATATATATCCGACTAAACGACAAATTATGACAATGGACGCCATTTTTGTTCGTAAACAACCCAATCAAAAATAACTGCTGTTATTTTTGGCATAAACAGTCAAATCCCCCTGCGACAGCCAAAGGGTTTCTCCGTCCAGCCGGACTTCGATTTTGGTCTGGCCGTTTTCGGTTTGATAAATCAGTATTTGGCCGCCTTGTGGCGTAAGTTCATTATTCTGCATTTGTTCTGCTCCTTAACGATAAAACATGCAAGGAATAAAGTGTAATATTGTGGGTTGACTCAAAGCCCCTTGCTTTCCGAACCTGATTCCCGTACACTTTTCCTCTCTTTTTGGACTACTTTAAACAGGAAATTTGAAATTGAAAACAGAAAAACCGACTTTTGCCGTCATTTTTGACGTGGACGGCACGATGGTCAATAATACCGCCTTTCACAGGGACGCGTGGCTGGCTCTGACCGCCAAACACGGCCTGAATTTCACCGAGCGGGATTATCACGAGCGAATCCACGCCCGCAGCAACGACAAAATCGTCCGCAATCTCTTCGGCGACCACGCCCCCGCCGAGCTGATTCAGCAGATTGCCGACGAAAAGGAAACGCTCTACAGGACCAGTTTCGCCCCGCATTTGAAGGAAATCCCCGGCCTGCGACGCCTGCTGGAAGACCTGCAAGCAGCTGGCATCCCCTGCGGAGCGGCCTCCAATTCACCGACAGAAAATGTCTATTTTGTCCTGAATGGGCTGAATATCCGTCGCTTTTTCAAGACCGCTATCAACCGTGATATGCTCATAGTGGGTAAACCAGACCCGGAAGGACTCCTTCGAGCTGCGGCAGAATTAGGACTCCCGCCGGAAAAATGCCTTGTTTTTGAAGATTCTTCCTCCGGATTTAAGGCCTGCCGTAACGCCGGGATGAAATATGTCGCCATTACTATAGGAACCGACCCGGCCGAACTGCCCGAAGCGGCTGACGCCCTGATTCAGGTGCCGGATTACACCAGCCTGACGGCGGCAAGGCTGGCCGGATTTTTTGAATAATCCTTTTTCCAGACAAGACTTGCAAACATTTGGCTTGCTTGTATGATATCGCCCTATGCACGAGTATCACAATAACATCCTGCTTGGCGACTGCATCGAGCTGCTCGACAAAATCGATCAGCCGTTTGTGGATATGGTCTTTGCCGATCCGCCGTTTAATGTCGGCTTTCGCTACGACAAATACCACGACAAGCTCGAAAAAAACAACTATCTGGCCTGGACGCGGGACTGGATGACTGCCTGCCTGCGGGTACTTAAGCCCCACGGCTCTTTCTACGTCGCCATTGCCGACGACTATGCAGCCCATATCCGCATCATCGGCGAAGAACTCGGCCTGAGCGTTCGCAACTGGATTATCTGGCACTATACCTTCGGCCAGCAGACCACCCAGAAATTCGCCAAGTCGCATACCCATATCCTGTACTTTGTGCGGGATGTAAAAAACTTTGTCTTTAACGACCTGGCCGTCCGCATCCCCTCCGACCGGCAGCTTTATTACAACGATGCCCGGGCCATCAGCATCGGGAAAATTGCCAGCGACACCTGGGATTGCTATTCCCGCGTCTGCGGCTCATTTAAAGAACGACAGGGCTGGCACCCCTGCCAGATGCCCGAACTGCTGCTGGCACGCGCCGTCGCGGTCAGTTCTAATCCCGGCGAGATGGTCCTGGACCCGTTCAGCGGTTCGGGCACCACCGCCGCCGCCGCACTGCAATTGGGTCGCAACTACTGCGGATTCGATATCTCCGAAGACTATGTCATCAACTCCCGCAAGCGGCTGGCCGACCTCAAAACCCAAATCGAGACCAACAGCACCGCCCCGCTGAATCAACTCGAATCATTCGAACTTAAACGTCTGTTCGTGGAAATGGGCATTCACGCCCAGACCATCCTCGACACCCCGCTTTTTCTGGAGGCCTTTATCAAACAGTTTCATATCCGGATGAATAACGGCAAAACCTACGATCGCAGCGCGATCCAGAAAGCCCTCAAGGAGCTGACGACATGGGTGGCACGATAAATTCAACACAATCCAGTCACAGACACAAACCCTATTATCTATTGCAGATTCCCCTGCTGATGCTGTCCGCAGGTCTGCTGACGGTTTGTCAGGCCCCGTGGAACCTGGACTGGCTGGCCTGGATTGCCCTGGTGCCGTTTGTCCTGGCCTGTCACCCTCAATCGCCAGGTAAATCCTTATTCTTCATCGCATTTCTGATCTCGCTGGCCTACTGGCTGGGCAATCTCTACTGGCTGATTCCGATTACCGGGCCGGGCTATGCATGTTTTGCCGCATTTCAGGCCCTGTACTGGCCGCTGCTGGCCCTGGGCGTTCGCGCCTCACGCCGGCGCAACTGGCCTATGGTGCTGGCTGTCCCCATCCTGTTTGTCGGGGCCGAATCCATCCAGTCGTTTCTGTTCACCGGCTTCAGTTGGTATTTCCTGGCCCACAGCCAGTATCAGCACCTGCCGCTGATTCAGATTGCCGACCTGTTCGGCACCTTCGGCATATCCGCCCTGATTGCCGCGGTTAATGCTACAGCGATCGAAGCTCTTGTGGCTATTGGGCACAGACGCATTTTCAGTAAACGTCTCTGGCTCAGTGCCGTCCTGACAGGCTCACTTGTGGCGGCATCCCTGCTTTATGGAAATCACCAGATTAAAGCAATTGACGCCAACCGACAGATATCCTCGCATTGCTCGGCCGCCTCGGTTCAGACCAATGTCCCCACCGCCGTCAAGGAAGAGACCGACAACGCCAGGGCAATTCTGGACAACCTGTTTTTACTCAGCGATCATTGCATTCAGGCCGGGGCCAAACTTATCATCTGGCCGGAAACCATGGTCCTGACCAGTCTCAATCCCGGATATCGTGAATATTTTCTCGATAAACCCGAAAGCGAACCAGTGCTCTTCAATCGCCTGATTGCCGAATATGCCAAAAAGAACCAATGCTATCTTCTGGTCGGCGCCCACGGAGCGGATGTGGGTGTGGTCCGCGGTGAACTGGGCGTTGTGGACCGCTATAATTCCGCCTACCTGTATCTGCCCAGCGGCAGGCAAAGCCACCTGCGTTACGATAAAATCCATCTGGTTCCCTTCGGCGAATACATCCCCTTCAAAAAATCGTTCCCGCCGCTGTATAAACTATTTATGCAGCTTAGCCCCTATGATTATGACTATAATCTGACTCCCGGTGACGACTTTACCCTGTTTCCGGTGAAACTCAATAACATGGAATATCGCTTCGGCGTCCTGATTTGCTACGAAGACACCGACCCGGCCATCAGCCGCAAAATGGTCTATCAGAACGAGCTTAAGACCGCGGACTGGCTGGTTAATATGAGCAACGACGGCTGGTATGTCCAATTCAGAGATAAGACCGTCGTCCCTTCCGTCGAGCTGCCTCAGCGCACGGCCATCAGCGTGTTCCGCTGCATCGAAAACCGTATTTCCATTCTACGCAGCGTCAACACCGGCATTAGCTGCCTCATCGAGCCGGACGGCAGGCTGCGTAATGAGTTTCAGGCCGGCACTCTGCCCGAAAACGTCATGGACCGCCAGGGCGTTGAAGGCTGGTTTATGGACCATATCCCTCGCATCAAGACTGTCACATTTTATACCCGCAATGGAGATTGGATTGACAAACTCCCCGCCGGTATGCTTATATTAACGACAATAATGATAATTCTGAAAAGACATAGACGGAGAACAAGACGATGAAATCCATTATGTATGTATTGATCGCTGCCGCCTGTATCGTATGCGGATGCCAGCCGACCCAACAGCAAACCCCCGCCGCCGCCATGACCGTTCCGGTCAAGCCGGTCGATTTACAGCCCCTCAAAGGTCAGGCGTATGCGCTTATCAAAACAGGAATCTCCGACAACAACGCCTACATTCGGCATCATGCCATCGAAATCGCCGCACTGACCAGCCAGAAAGAGTTGATTGGCGATATCATCCAGAAACTCAATGACCCTTCGGTCGCAGTCCGCTTTGTAGCCGCCGCTGCCATCGGTGACATGCGGTGTCCGACATGCGGCGACCACCTCAAAAAAGCCCTTGCCGATCCCGACCAGAATGTGCAAATCGCCGGTGCTTACGCCCTGATCAAAACAGGAGACGCATCCCACTACCCCAAAATTCGAGAAGCAGCTTTGAGTCCTGACGGCACTGTTCGTGCTAATGCCATCTTGCTCATGGGAAAACTGGGAAATAAAGATGATTTACCCCTGATCTATCAGGCCTCACGCGATAACGATGCTCCCGACAAAGTCCGTCTTCAGGCAGTAGATTCCATCGCCCGCCTCAAAGATGTACGGATTTACAAAGACAAGCTCTGGCCGCTGCTCATCAGCAAATACGCCGACGATCGCGTTATGGGCATTCGCGGAATGGGAGCATTGGGAACCAAAGAAGCCAGAGAAGCCATCCAGACCATGCTCAAGGACGATATTGCCGAAGTCCGCCTCTGTGCCGCGGACGAACTGGGCAAACTCGGCGATTCCAGCGGACTTGAAAACCTGGTAAAATATTTCCAGACCAATCCGGACCTGAATCAAGCCACCGTCGCCACTGGAACAGCGGTCATGGCTATCGGCAACACTAAAGCCAACAACCTGACAGGATACCTCGCTAAATCACTCAACAGCGAATCACCTTATCTTCGATTAGCCGCCGCTCAGTCAATCTTACTGATGACAAAATAGCACTTATCCATAGTGATAATGGGATGGTTATAGGCGATAGGGCATGAACAATTTTACGACATATCTCGCCTTGTAATAAACATATGAAATTTGTTCTTTCTGTCCTCCTTTCTTTTCTCAAGAACTTGCTGATTTTATGTCGAAAGATTGCCAGTCTTTTTGAAAATCAAGTTAATGGTCCATTATACTCAAACGTAATATGAGTGTGGCTATGGCGTGGTTGCGAACAATTGTGGTCTAACGCAGAATAGAATTCAGTGGATACTGAAAAAAAAGAAAATTCAGATAAGTTTTTAAGCCTGCTTCTGCCCAACCAGAAATGCATATTGGGCTATATTCTGACCTATGTGCCCAACTTCGCGGACGCAGACGATATTCTCCAGAATACACTGTCGATTCTCTGGAAAAAATTCGACCAGTACAGACCCGAAACGGATTTTGTCGCCTGGAGCCTGACAACAGCCCGATTTGAAATCATGAACTATTTCCGCAAAAGTAAAAAAGAAGGCAAGCTGCACTTTGATGAGACTCTGCAGATGAAGATCGATGAGGAATCCCCTTCCGCAACGCATCAGTTCAACCACCGGATGGATACCCTCAAAGAATGCATCAAAAAACTGACGCCGGGCGATATGCAGCTTGTCAAAATGCGATATGAACAGGAAATGCCGTTTACCAAAATCGGCCAGCGTCTGGGAATATCCTCACCAGCAGCATTGAAAAAGGTGTCCGGCATTCACGGCCGTCTGATTCGGTGCATTCGCCTGAAGATGGCAATGGAAGGATAAGTTATGAACCCCCTGAACAGAGACCCTCAGTTTGTTGACCAGTTGACGCATCTGATGATGCTGTCGATGGAGGGATCAATTACCGAAGCCGAGTTCCGGCAGCTCAATACACTTCTGGCCGACAGCTCCGCGGCACGGCAGATTTACTATGATTTCATTGCATCGTATATCGGACTCAATGACATCGAGATGCTGTCCATAGCCGAGTCCGGCCACTCGGCATTTCTGGATCAGAACCTGTGGAACTGCCTGGCTGACGTGGAAAAGACTGCTCCGGCCATCCCGCAGCCCAAAACCAATGAGCTTCCGGCAGTTCTCGCACCTCGAGACCGCGTCGTTCACAACTTCAGCAAGATGTCCCTGATCTCCCTGATCGTATCGGCAGCGGCCATCATTCTGCTGATCTTCTTTGCCCGGACAACACCGGTTACATTGACCAATCCGGTCGCCAAATTAATCAATACCATCGAAGCCAAATGGGAAAACGCCTCGGGCCAGATTGTGCCCGGCTGCGATCTCTATCCCGGCCCGATGAAACTAACCAAAGGTCTTGCCGAAATCGGCTTTGACAACGGCACGGTTGCCATCGTCCAGGCCCCGGCCCAATTCACCATCGAATCCGCCTGCCAGCTTTATCTGCAGCGGGGTCAGGTCGTCGTCAAAATCGATAAAACCTCTGAAACACCCTTTGTCGTGCGTTCCCCGCAGGCCAGTATTGTCGATTACGGCACCGAATTCGGCGTCAGTGTCGATACTGCGAATAATACCATGACTCATGTCTTCCAGGGCAAAGTGGAATTGCGTTCCGGCTCCAACCCCCTGCGTTTCGAGCAGCGTATGACCCTGACCGAAACCCAGGCCGGCCAGGCCAACACCCAGGGCCGACTCTCCCAAAAACAGGGCATTTCCAGCCTCTTTGTCCGTCCGGCGGAATTCAATGCCAGACTCAAGGCCGCCGAATCCTCCTACGACCGCTGGACGGCATACAGCTTCCAGTTGCGTCGAGACCCCGACCTCATCGCCTATTATACATTCGAAAAAGATGCGGCCAATCCTGACACATTAATCAATCTGGCGCCATCTACATCAGGTTCACTCGACGGTGCCCTGTGCAGCCTGAATGATAAAAACAAACCTGCATGGACAACCGGCAGATGGCCCCGAAAAACGGCCCTTCAGTTCGACCGTTCCCAGAAACAGCAGGTGGAAGTACCCGCCGACCCCAAACTGTGTACCAACGGCCCCGTCACCGTAGCCGCATGGATTTATTACGCCGGCAGCAAAGACGGCGGACATATCCTCTCCAATCGCATCGCCCCGCAGGAACTGTGTAATTATCAATTAGGGTATCGAAGCCCCACGTCCTCGGACTGGAAGCAAAATATCCATCTGGCCAGAAAAAAGAATACCGAAGACGCAAAAAATCAAATCTACAGCACCAAAATCCCGGAACAGCCCGGCTGGCTCCATATCGCAGCAACCCATGATAATCAAACGGTCCAGTTCTACCTGAACGGCATGCTCATCGATTCAAAAAGCTGGCCGCATAAACAGGACGTGGCAGATGCAGGGCTGTTCATCGGCTCGGACAGTGCTCCCAACGATGGTTCTCGTTTTAACGGCAAAATGGATGAAATCGTTATCCTGGGCCGTGCCATGACCGACAGTGAAATCACAGAGATGTATCAGGCCGGCAAACCCTGATTGGCCGAAGCTAAAAAGTCGTGATAAGAACCGAAAATTTCATAACATTTAACTGGAAAGGGTAAAGTGATGAACAACAATGTGTTGAAAATTGGATTGATGCTGATTTGTCTGTCGACAATCGCATCAGCAACCA
>JAFGQP010000375.1 GCA_016935635.1 Sedimentisphaerales bacterium | reverse complement strand
TCTCCAGCCCGACCTGAGAAGCGGGGGAGTTATCATAAACGAACGAAATAATGGCCCCGATTTCACCGTCACGGGTCATGTCCGATACCTGGTTAATCCGGGCCAGCTCCTCATCCAGCGGCTGCATTTCCACGCCCAGCCAGGCGATGCGATTTTCCTCGGATTCATCCAGCGGTACATTGGTTGCATCGAAGCTGGATGCCTGGGCTTTCATGACTGGCTCAAGATAACAGACCGCCGTCAGGGTATGGTTGTAGTCCGACATCCAGCGGTCCTCTTCGGACATGATTTTCTCGCGCCGGGACAGCGGCAGGGCGACCAGCCGCCCATCCAGGTCGAATAAATAGCGGTTGTTGACCGACACCGACAATTGCGGCTGAAGCTGCCGGCGCCACCCGAGAGCAAAGGAGGCGATGCGATATTGCTGGACATACACGGTCTTGTTCTGGCCCTGAATCCGGACCTCTGCTCCCAGTAGCATTTTCTGGTCGTATGCAGCCAGCGGTTCCGGCGACAGGGACGTCCGGACATGATTCAGCGGCCGGTCAAGACTGATAACCAGTCCGCCGTAATCGGCCAGCGAGCCTTCAAAGCGGCCTTCGACCGGCAGGCTTTTATGAGGATAAACCACAACCCGATCCAGCCGAGACGTCTGCTTGGGGGGCAGTTTGGCCAAAATCAGAACATGGTTGGGATCAATCAAAATCCCGGCTTTGTTCATTTGCGTTGCCGTGCCGTCTTCCTCGCCGTAGGAATAACGCCTGTAATTATTTTCCGTATTCCGGGGGCTCCGAAAGTTCAGTTCAACACGCACGATTTCCCGGCTGATTTTGGTTTCAAAATCAGCCAGTTTTCGGGCCAAGTCCTCCGCCGAAATCGCCGGCCAGTCCAGCGGCGACTGCTGCCAGGAATAGTTGGTCGGCAGGGCCTGGCCTACGCAAACGGCCACAGCAATTCCGTTGGGATCCGCAATCAGGCCGGTCGTCGTCCCTGCGATATAGGAAAAGCCATCTTCACGCAGGGTCGGGACTTCCTGCATTTTTTCAATACTGGTGCTCCATTGGCCGTTTTGTTCAGAATAGGAGATTACCTTGAAAGCTATGGCGCTGCTTTGGGAAAACGCAATCGGGCGGGCCTTCTGCAGCGGTTTGTCCAGTTGCAGGATGACGGCGCTTTGTTCGAGGGGGTATGCCGCCGGCCTGGCATCGATTAATTCATCCTGATAACGTACGCGGATAGTGTCCACAAAACGGGGATGAACCATAATATCCGGTGTAATTACTTTGTCTGCCGACAGGACAAACCCCGCCACTTCCAGGGGACGCTCCTGGCGAATCAAATGGCTGACGTCGCCGTAGCCGTGAATCTGGCCGCAGGAGGGACATCGCTGCCCCCATCCGCTCACTTCCGGCGCTTCGCCCTTGTCAAATCGCAGAGTGTATTCCACGCGCACCAGCGACGGCTGAATCTGTTTAATCATATCCGAATCCGACACCGCAGTTGCTGCATACATAGGCAGCCAGGCTGTCAGGATGAGTCCGCAAATCATGGCGTTTTTCATAGAAGCCCTTTCCTGGCAAGACATAATAAATCAGTGTTTTTCATAATCCCGTGAAAATTCCAGTACCGCCTGCTGCATCAGGCCGTTACGCAGCACGGTAAAGACACAGCGGTTTTTCTGCTGCACAGCAGCAATTGCCTCGGCGTGAATTGTTCGCACATCATCCAGTGTCCTGACGTCCCGCCCGTCGATCTTCAAGATAATATCCTGTTCCCGCAGGTTGGAATTGGACGCGTTGCCCGGATACTTGATGCCGAAAATAAAGACCCCTTCCTTGCGATAATAATACAGGTCTGGATTTTCAAACTGATTGATGGTCTTGACGGTGAAATCCCACCGCGGGCAATCCAGCTCATCGCCCTGAACCTTGCCTTTTTCCGTCGGAGTCAACTGAACTTGGATCGTTTCCTGATTGCGAACCAGTTCAATCTCGACAGCCTTTTCTTTTTCCAGCAGCCCCAGCGTTCGCCGCAGCACCGGCAGGTCTTCTTCGGTCATGGCTGTGACAGGCTTGCCGCCGATGCGAATAATCCGGTCGCGGGCCGCTATCCCGGCCCTGCGTGCGGGGCTGTCCGGGTCGGTCTCGGCGACCATGACGCCTTCGGTTGCGTCAAAATAAATGTTGCGATTAAAATCCCGTAGCGGCTGAAGCTGCAGGCCCAGCCAGCTCCAGTTGACTTTGCCGAACTGGCGAAACTGCGGCAGGATATAGTGAATGGTCTCGCTGGGGACGGCAAATCCCAAATCGCCGCCAATCAGCTCGCCCAGCGTATTGATGCCCACGATCTGGCCTTTGGTGTTGACTAGGGGGCCGCCGGAATTACCCGGGCTGATTGCCGCATCCGTCTGCAGCCACAGACTGTATTCCCCTTGAGGCAGATACCGATGGGTGCAGGAAATGATCCCGATGGATACGCTGCGCGACAATCCCCACGGTGCCCCCATCGCCATCACGAAATCGCCTTCTTTAAGTACTGCTGAATCCCCCAGCTTTGCTGTCGGCAGGGCGGCAGTGCTGCCTTTGCGTTCCAGTTTCAGCAGCGCCAGGTCGGTATCCTTGTCCGACCCGATGAGTTTGGCATAAAATGATGCGCCGCTGTAGAGCAGGCATCGGATTTCGACGGCCTTGTCCACCACATGCCAGTTGGTCAGAACCTCGCCGTCGGGTGAAATAATCGTGCCGCTGCCGCCTACTTCCTGCGTGATTTTCTTTCCGCTTTCGTGATTTTCGCTGAGGCACTTGATGTACACCACTGCCGGGAAGACCTTGTCCTTGGATGCCTGCACAATCTCTCGAAAATCCATTGAAAGCTGCTCCTGGGCAGCCTGCCCTGATGCAATCCGGCCCAGGACCATAATGCCCAGTACCATGCCGACCCAGCCCTTGAACAATTGACCCATAAACATGCTCCTTTCCTGGTATCCTGTAATCCATTTTGTATTTCAATGATGCACAAATAATGTCCTGGTATGGACGGCATTATACCATCGAAAAGGACGATGGCAAGCCGGGAATCTGTGTCATGTCAATAAAAAAAGATACACGACCCGCTAAGGGATCGTGTATCTTGGGAATGTACAGAAAACAGAATTTATTCGACCGTTACGCTCTTGGCCAGGTTGCGGGGTTTGTCCACATCGTAGCCCTTGAGCACCGCGGCATGATAGGCCAGCAGCTGCAGCGGCACCACCGTCACCATCGGCTGCAGCGGCTCGCAGACATCCGGCACATAAATCAGATGGTCGGCAAAGGCAGGAATATGCTCATCGCCTTCGGTGGCTACGACAATTGTTTTGCCGCCGCGGGCGCGGACTTCCTGAATATTGCCCAGAATCTTTTCATACTGCGAGCAGCGGGTCGCGATAAACACCGCCGGCATCTGGTCGGTAATCAGGGCAATCGGTCCGTGTTTCATCTCCGCCGCAGGCAGGCCTTCGGCATGAATATAGCTGATTTCTTTGAGCTTGAGCGCTCCTTCCAGCGCCACCGGGTAATTAAATCCCCGTCCCAGGAACAGCCAGTTGGGTTTATCGATATTGGCCGCGGCAATCTGCTTGATATACTCCGATTGCCCCATAATTGATGCCACCTTATCTGGAATCAGAACCAGGTCATTGAGCAATTGCTGGGCCACATCACAGCTCAGATGCCGCCTTCGCCCCAGTTCAATCGCCAGCATCGCCAGGACCGCTACCTGCGCGGTAAACGCCTTGGTGCTGGCTACGCCGATTTCCGGCCCGACACGCAGATATACACCCGCGTCGGTGGTCCGGGCAATCGTTGAGCCGACGACATTGACTATGCCCAGCGCCAGCGAGCCGCGTTCCTTGGCCAGTTCAATGGCCGCCAGGGTATCGGCTGTTTCGCCGGACTGACTGATGGCAATGACTGCCGTGCCCTCTTCCAGAATCGGGTTGCGATAGCGGAATTCGCTGGCGTATTCCACTTCTACCGGAATCCGCGCCAGCTGTTCCAACAGAAATTCCCCGACAATCCCTGCATGCCATGCCGTCCCGCAGGCAGTCACGATAAAGCGTTTGGCCCGGGTCAGTTCGCGGAAATAGTTCTGCAATCCGCCCAGAATCACCCGCCCGTTTTTCAAATCAATACGACCGCCTAAGCAGGTTTCAATCGCCTTGGGCTGCTCGGCAATTTCCTTCTGCATATAGTGTTCGAAACCTTCCAGTTCAATCTGGTCCAGCGAAATCTCGATTTCCTTGAGTTCCTTCTGGACCTGCTGATTGCTGATGGTCTTGGTATAAAAGCCGTTATCGCCGACGGTCACCATCTCGCCATCGGACAGGTAAATCGCCTGCGTAGTATGCTCGACAATCGCCGCCGCATCCGAGGCGATGATATATTCATTCTCGCCGACACCCAGAATCAGCGGGCTGCCTTTTTTGACGCCGATCATCATGTCCGGGCAATCCGAACACAGAATCGCAAGCCCATAGGTTCCATGCACCTCGTTGAGAGCCTGCTGTATCGCCCATTCAAAGCGATGGCAGTTTGGCGGGGCCTGTTTGCCGTCTTTGGTCTTCTGGTTGGCATAAAAATACCCGATGAGATTGGCCAGTACTTCCGTATCCGTTTCGCTCTGGAACGTGCAGCCTTCTTTTTGCAGCCACTTCTTCAGTGTTGTATAGTTTTCGATAATGCCGTTATGCACCAGGCAAATCTTGCCGGTGTAATCAACATGCGGATGCGCGTTGATTGTATTGGGTTTGCCGTGTGTTGCCCAGCGGGTGTGCCCGATACCGATACTGGCCGTGTTGGCAGGGCGAGGCAGCTGTTCCTCCAGCGCGCTGATTCGACCGCTGGTCTTGAAGATATTAAACGAGTCATCCGCTTCGACAAGGCAGATGCCTGCGGAGTCATAGCCCCTGTATTCAAGACGTTTTAGGCCTTCAATTAAGATTGGCTGTGCCGTTTTCTGGCCGAAATACGCGACAATTCCACACATAACGCATCCTTTATTAATAGAAATAGTTCCTGATTCGGTGCGGCTCAAATATTATCGGTAAATCGGGATAGCCTGTAAAGTGAATTTCTGACGGCTAAAAATCCACATCAAAAGACATAGAAACGCTTCAATGGAAATCCTGACTGGTCCTATAATGATGCTGTCTTCGAACAGACTGGAATGCAAAAAGAAGCAGAGGCCCTGGATAGACCTCTGCTTGGAGTTTACCTTCAAAAAGACAGGCAAAATCAATTAATTGCTGGCATCCAGCAGCCAGTCCTGTGCCATAATTGAAAGATCAATCAGATTGACTTTGCAGTCCTGATTGAGATCTTCGGCATTTGTGAGATTTTGCGGCAGACATAACTTGACCATCTGATCGTTTTTGACGAGGAAGAAATCGCCGAATTCTTCAGATGATGGTGCTGATGGATTGATGGTTCCTCGATAGAACCGGATCTGATAAACGGCCGAAGCGGCACCTGCGGGGATATCCCACTCATATTTGTGCCACTGATTGTTGTACGAGGACATGTCATACCAGTCTCGGTAGATGTTGTACGAACCGCCTTTTTCGTCATCTATCCGGATATCTGCGGTGCTGGTGCAGTTACGCTGATAGACCCAATAACCGAATTTATCAAATTGCGAGAAATCCACTGTCTGAGGCAGGGTCAGGGTGATGCCGATAGCCCATCCGCCCTGGGTGGTATCATACGACCAAACAAGCGTCTGGTCATTGGGGTCAAAGAGCACTTCCGGATCCATATTCGGTGTCGCGGGGGCTTGCAGACTTACAGTCCCTACGGCCCATGTCGTCCCGTCGCCGGCCCATGGCAGGGCGTAATTCGCGACATTCGGATCTCCGGCAGGATTCCAGTAGTCCTGATCCAGATAGGCCCAGGGCGCTGTCAGAGATGCCGTTGTGTCTGCAAGCCATTTATCGGCCACCTGGAGCAGGTCGGCGTTGTTGACCGACAGATCGTCGTTCAGGTCCGTAATCAAATCCCGGACGACAAAGTACCAGATTGGTCCGACAACCGGTGTGCCGGCATAGGTCGGGGTTACACGCCAATAGTAACCGGTTGATGGTGCCAGATGAATACCAAGGCCCGCATAGACATCAAAGCTTTCCATATCCCCTGTCAGAGCAATAGGTGTGGCGTCGGAAAGATCCGGCTCCATGCCGATTTCGATAACAGCAGAGTCCGGTGTCTGGGCAAACCGCCAGGACAGCACAGGATCCCAGAACAGATTCACCGTTCCGGAAGCGGGGCTGGGATTATACGGCTTGCCGGCAAGGTCGTCAACGAAAGCCTGCAGTACCTGCCCGGCACTCAACGGCCGGCTGTATACCTTAAAGTCATCGACTCTGCCTGTAAACGGCTGGCTTCCGCCGCTGACATTCCCTACCGACAATTCCTCATACAAACTAATCGTCTTGCCGGGATAATCTGTCCTCTTCTCCCCGTTGATATACCAGATCACTATTTTGGCAGCGCTGTCATAGGTAATGGTATGACACTGCCATCCGCCTCTCAGGTAGCTGGAATCATTGGGAGTGGCTATGTAAGTTCCGTCGATACCGAAAATATAACGATTGAAATTGTACCGGCCGAATTCAAATATTTCCCATCCGTCAGGCCCGGCACCGTTGCCGAGAATGGTTTCCCAGCCGCCGCCGATTTTCGGATCGCTGTAATCCCAGAAACTGATGGTCCAGTTTCCGCCTGTCGCTATGTCGGGAATCGCCAGGGTAATTGGTTCCTCCCCAAAGAATTCCGCCGCCGAACCGCTGGCTATGACACCGCCGGCAAAGTGCGGATTGGCACGCGTACCGTCATTGGAACCGACTGTGTCGGTCAGGTCGTCATCAAACGGCCAGTATCCGACAAGAGCTCCGGTGGTAAAAGTGATAGTGGTTTCACTGACCGGTGCTCCCTGATGCTGGCTGACAATCTTACACTGATACGCGGTGCCGTCCGAAAGTGCTGGCGGCTGCCATTGTGTTTCAGTGACGGTCACTGTCGGTGTTGCCGGCAGCGTTTCTCCGAAATAGACAGCGTATGCATCAATATAGGTGGAACCGACCGCATCTCCCGTCCAGGTTATTGTTAATTCAGTTGCAACACCTGTTGCACCGTCGGCCGGGTACAGACCTGTAACATCGCCGCCGGTGGAAAATGTCAAAATGTCCCCCATAATCGGGACCGTGTTGGCATCATCGGCTGCGTCGATGCGCCAGTAATACAGGGTTCCCGGGTCCAGAGGAGACGGAGGAATATAGGACGTGCTGCCGGTGGTTGTCACCGGAACAGGTGGAATATTCGGATCGATACTCGGATCGACCTCTTTTGGATTGGACGATAGATAGACAGTGAAGCTTGGAGTGCCAGTCGCATTGAAAACATCCCAGGCCAGTTGAACATCCTGGCCGACCCGTGCTGCACCTATCGCGGGACTGAAGTTGTCAACATACACCGTGGTAGGAACTTCTTCGATAATGAACGCTGTCAGCGGGGCCCGGCCGGCATCTTTTATCGTGGAAACAGTCAGATTGCCTGACAAATTGGGTACCTTGACATAATTGCCATACACGGTACCGTCGGACTCCATCCATCCGGTTCCATCTGTTACCCGGCCATGGGCAGGGAACGGACCGCCGAAAATAACGGTTCCGTTGACCGTCAGAGAGCCGTGCGTATAATCCCCGTTTTGATCTGAGGTAAACAGGATATACGCATTATACATGCTAAACGGAATGCTGGTCACGGTAAAACTGGGGCCGTCGTCGCCGTCGTCCAGATAGCCGACCGCAAGTTTTGCTTCATCCGAGCCGGTGCCGTCGCCGTTATACCAGCAGTTCTTGGATTCCCAGGATACGTCCGCCGTGGTCGGGTCGCCGTATTTGTCCATGAGGTCGTTCATGGTGCCTGTGGGGATATTGGCGCCGGTATTATTCCAGTACGAACTGTTGGTCTTGAGCGGGCCAATCAATTGGCCTCCCGCAAACACCTGGTTGGTATTTTCAGCAAAATTCATCGAGATGAGATTGACCGCCAGTCCCGGCGCGGCCAACAGAAGCAATGCTGCTAAAACAAAACAAAACAAGGTTTTCCTGGTTTTCATCGTTACTTCTCCTTTTTATCATTAAACTGACAAAATGAATCTTCTCCATAACGACTTGCAATCCAATCACTACAACCTGTCGAGTTTTTTCATCGCCTTCTCCTTTCGTAAATATGGATGACTGACATCTCCATGATAACGGGAACCTTGATGTGATAGAGTAATGTGAGATGTTCCCGAAACGAATTGTAAAAGAGGCTGAAACGGCTGGCATCGCTTTAAGGTGCAAATCAATCAATTCGGGGGCATCAAGAGTTTGCGTTCATTGAATAAATATAAAACAAGAAAACCCACTGCTGATAATCTCTGCGATGGTTAGCAGTGGGCTTGTATTTTTCCAGAGTCAAAATATCCTGTTCTTCTCATATTAGCTCTCCTTATTATCGGACCATTATATCCTGTAAAATCTGAGTGGCAACCATGGTTTTACCGTATTTTACAGGGGAAAAATACCGATAGGATAAATGCTTTGAGTTTTGTGGAAAACAAGTCATGGGTTCAAGCTATAGATTGTCTGATTATCGGTTTAATTCCTGTCTTTGATTGATAAAAACAAACAGTCCGGCAGGCAGGTTTTTCTGTTGAGTGTATTATCGGAAGTGAAACTGGGCCAATTTTTCATTATGACATTGCTTCTTTTGAAACGTGTTGCTCTTTGGGCAAAAATCAGATATATACTGGTCCTGGATGAAATTATCTGCCCGAGGCGCGGCTAAGTACCGTTTCAATGTGTACAGTGGCCATCTTTGCGGCAAAGTGATACGTGTCACGTATATTAAAGCGTTTAATTGATGATAAACTCCATGTTCAACCGAAACCAGAACCAAGCGTAAAGATAATGCCCAAGAGGTGAAGATGCCGGAATTATTTATTGACGAAAATTACAAGTCCAGCCTGTCGCTGCGGGAAACTGAACTGGCTATTAAGTTTATTAAGGATACCTTTGAGGAGCAGTTATCCGGGGAGCTTAATCTGCAGCGAATTTCATCGCCGTTTTTTTTGCGAAGGGGGTCGGGCATAAACGATGACTTGAACGGAGTCGAAAAAAAGGTCTCATTCCTGGTCCCGGATGCGGATATGGCTCAGGCCGAGTGTCTTTTTTCACTGGCAAAATGGAAGCGAATGGCTTTGGCCGAATATGGATTTGAGCAGGGCGAAGGCTTATATACGGATATGAACGCCCTGAGGCCCCAGGAAGTGCTGGATAATATACACTCGATTTATGTGGACCAATGGGACTGGGAACGGATTATCAGCAAAGAAGACAGGCATCTGGATTTCCTGAAAGCAATCGTTGGAAAAATCTATCATGTGATCCGATCCACGGAAAAGGCGGTCTGCCGGCGATTTGCCGAATTAACTCCGCTGCTTCCCGACGAGATAACCTTTATCCATGCCGACGATCTGGCCCGGACGTATCCCGCGCTGTCCCCGCGGGCACGGGAAGACAAAATAGCACAGGAGTGCGGAGCGGTTTTCATCATCGGCATAGGAGCACAGCTGTCAGATGGCAAGCCGCACGATGGCCGTGCCCCGGACTATGATGACTGGATTACCGTCGATGGCAATGGCAAGCAGGGGCTCAATGGCGATATCTTTGTCTGGAATCCGGTTCTGCGGCGGGGCTTCGAACTCAGTTCCATGGGCATCCGAGTGGATAAAAACAGCCTGCTGGAACAGTTGCGAATTCGTAATTGTCTTGAGCGGACACAACAGCCATGGCATCAGCGACTGCTCAATGATGAGTTCCCCCTGACGATTGGAGGAGGAATCGGCCAGTCCAGATTGTGCATGTTCTACCTGCAGAAAATGCATATCGGGGAAGTGCAAGCCAGCATCTGGCCCGAAGATACCGTGAAACGATGCAAAGAGGCCGGAATTCGATTGTTGTAAAACAAGAGGCTGCCTGTTTCTTAGCGTCGGATTATCTTCATAAATATTTGTCTGAGCCTGTTGGACGAGTTCGATCAGTGTGTCGTCAGTTCGTTGCAAGTAGTAATTCATTAACCGGATTTTCTTGTTTAAGCCGGGAAAAATGCAGAATGACGATCGAGGGTATAGGGATTTGGTATATGGTTCTTATCGATTCAAGCCTCAATGGTCTATATCCCAGATTATGATTTGTTTGTCATAACTTCCTGAGACAATACGCCTGCCATCAGGGCTAAATGATACTGAGCAAACCATGCCTTGATGGCCGCACAGGGTCAGCAGGGGGGTTCCGCTGTCCGTATCCCATATTTTGATTGTGTTATCGGCACTTCCCGAAACAATCCGTTTACCGTCCGGACTGAAGCAAATGGAATGAATCGCACCTTGATGGCCGTTGAGGGTTCGTATCTCATGACCGCTTTGTGTATCCCAGAGTTTAATTGAATTGTCATTGCCTCCCGAAGCGATCCGCCTGCCGTCCGGACTAAAAGATACCCGTTGAACAAGGCCCTCATGACCCTTCAGAGTGTGAATCTCGCGGCCCGAGTCTGTCTCCCATAGTCGTATGGTTTTAAAGCGAGTTCCAGCAGCAATCAGTTTGCCGTCCGGGCCCAAACAGGCACCCAGCATCCAGGGGACGCTTATCGTCTGCAGCGGGCGGCCGGTGTCGGTATCCCAAATTATGATTTTATCATCAGTGCCTGCTGAAGCAAGTTGTCTGCCGTCCGGGCCAAAGCAAACATAGATAACCTTGCCCTCATGACGTTTCAGGGGGGGGCATACCTGGAGACCGGTGTTCGCATCCCAAATTTTGATTGAATTGTCGGCGCTTCCTGAAGCAATCCACTTGCCGTCAGGCCTGAAAGAAACAGAGTAAACCTTATCGGCATGACCTTCCAGAAGGCGTAACTGGTGGCCGGTGCCGGCATCCCAGAGTTTGATTGAATTGTCGGCGCTCCCTGAGACAATCCGCTTTCCATCCGGACTAAAGCAGACGGAAACGACATCGCCTTGATGGCCGCTGAGGAGTTGAACATGGCACAAGCGTTCTGCATCCCAGACTTTGATGGTGCCATCGCAGCTCCCGGAAGCAATCCGTCTGCCATCCGAACTGAAACAGACAGAACTGACAATGCCCTGATGGCCGCTCAGCGGTCGAATCTCTTGGCCGGTCTCTGTATCCCAGAGTCTGATTGTCGTATCGTAGCCTCCTGAAGCAATCTTTTTACCGTCCTGACTGAAGCAGACGGAAATGACATAGCTTTGATGGCCGCCAAGAGGCCGGATCGGATTGCCTGTGTCTGCATCCCAGAGGATGATTTGTTTATCGACGCTTCCTGAGGCAATCCGCTTGCCGTCCGGGCTGAAACGGACCGAGAGCACAACATCCTGATGCCCGCTCAGGGATCGTATCCGTTGACCGCTCTGTGTATCCCAGAGGAGGATGGTTTTATCAGCGCTACCTGAGGCAATCTGCTTGCCGTCCGGGCTGAAACAGACCGAGAGCACAACATCCTGATGCCCGCTCAGGGATCGTATCTGTTGACCGCTCTGTGTATCCCAGAGGAGAATAGTTTTGTCAGCGCTACCCGAGGCAATCTGCTTGCCGTCCGGACTGAAGCAGACCGAGAGAACTTCGTTTTTGTGTGCTCTTAGAGTATGAACCTCAAGCCCGCTGTCCGCATCCCAGAGGATGATTTGCGTATCGAGACTTCCAGATACAATCCGTTTGCCGTCCGGGCTGAAGCAGACAGATTCGACTTCTTTCTGATGTCCGTACATCGTTCGTATCAACTGGCCGCTCTTTGCATCCCAGATTTTGACTGTGTTATCGTCGCCCCCGGAAGCAATCCGCTCGGCGTCCAATCGAAAGCTGACGGAGTTGACCATACCTGGATGACCGCTGAGAGTTTGAAGGGATTGGTCTAAATGGGAATTCAGCCAGGCCCATTCCCATCGCCGCAATGCGGCAGGGCATAAATCCAGTAATTGGCGGGCGTATTTGACATTGTAAACCTTCGATGCATCCGCCAGCGCCATGCAATGGTTGTAGAGCTGCCGTTCGATTTCATCTCTGGATTTCTCGACATCGATCTTTGCAATGACAGTTTCTTTTTTCAATTTCTCCGATTGTAAATACATTGCGGTAATCATAAACAAACCCACGATAATCAGTGTTACGATGGCGACTGCGGTTGCGACGGGACCTTTGTACTTTCGAACAAATTTATGCACCCTGTATCCGGCAGTCTCCGGCCCCGCTTTCAGGGGATTGCCTTCCAGGTAATTGCGGATGTCTTGCGCAAGTTCCAGGGCCGTCTGATAGCGAAGCGTGCGGTCCTTGCGGATCGCCTTTAATGGAATCCATTCCAGTTCTTCGTGAAGACTTCTTACAAGCGTGGTGAGTTCTGTGCGTCTATTCTGGGCAACTATAATCGCATCGTGTCCCAGATGCGACAGTTTTGTGCTGGGACGCGGAGGTTCCTGCTCCCGAATAATATGCTGAATCTCCACGTAGCCGGCCTCCCGGAGTGTTTGAGACTCAAACGGCAGCACGCCTGCCACCAATTCATACAACACGACACCCAGAGAATAGATATCCGAGCGAGTATCAATCTCCTGTTCCTTGAAATCCGCCTGTTCAGGGCTCATATATTCCGGCGTGCCGATAAGCTGACCCTGCTGAGTAAACAGGGTTTTATCCGTCAGCGGCATGCCAATCGCCTTGGCCACTCCAAAGTCAATGATCTTGGGAATCGTTATGCCATCCTGATTGCAAACAATAATATTCGACGGTTTAATGTCCCGATGGATAATTCCTTTCTGATGGGCATACTGAATGGCTTCACAGACCTGGATAAAGAGTGTCAGCCGTTGTTCGATATTGAGTTGATGGTGATCGCAGTATTCTGTGACAGGAAGGCCTTTGATATATTCCATCACAAAATAAGGACGCCCGGACTCGGCGGAACCGGCCTCTAAAACATGAGCGATATTCGGGTGGTCCAGCAGGGCCAATGCCTGACGTTCTGCTTCGAATCGGGCAATAACCCGCCTCGAATCCATTCCGGGCTTGATGATTTTCAGGGCAACCTGCCGTTTGATGGGATGTTTCTGCTCGGCCAGATAAACAATCCCGAATCCCCCTTCACCCAGCACTCCCAGTGGTGTATATGGCCCGATAGGGTCAACAATGGCAGCGGAGAAGTCCGTCAGGTTGGCGGTCGGTAAGCCGGCCTCTTCTGGAGGCCTTTTGTCTTCTTCCTGTTTCGCCATAAGTACCTCCTGATACGGCTTGACTTCAAGCTCATATTAGAATATCCTTTAAAAATAGAAATACAATAGTATATTCCGGATTTGGCAGGTGCGAAAATGGCCTCACTCATTATCGAAAACGGTAAAAATCAAGGCTGTTATTATCCGCTGGGGCACCGAATTACAGTCATTGGACGAAACGAGTCGCTGCTCATACAGATTCTCGATGAGAAAGTATCGCGTAAGCACCTGCAAATCCGATATGACAGCACCACGAAAGCCTATATTGCCACCGATATGAAGAGCAAACACGGCGTCTTTATCAATTCCCTTAGAATTACAGATGAAACAGTATTAAATGATGAAGATCGTATTCAAATTGGTGATACGATCTTATTGTTTACTCTCCAGGATTTCCCGGACACCGAAAGCGCCCTGGATTATTTCAAAAAAGCCGGCCAAAGAAGGGTGTCAACGCTTGAAGAGCATTAACTGTGTAAAGGATCTTGATGATTTTACTCCACGCTTGCTAAGCATAGTAAATTAAACAGCTTACAAAAACCAATGTGACGCAATTGTTATGATGGATTAAATATCCAACTGAATTTAAAGTGAGTTTTGCGACCCGTTGGATGTATTAGCGCAATGCCGCCTCGATGGCCTCGGTAATCTGAGGATCCAATGGATCGATCTCGGACGGGAAACGTGCTATCGTTTTTCCATTTCTATTAATCAGGAATTTATTGAAATTCCATGTAATAGGACCGCCAAACTCGCCATTGGTCTCCGGAGTGGTCAGGCACTGATACAGCGGATGAATATTCTTGCCTTTGACGGAGATCTTTGAAAACAAAGGAAACATAATGTTGAACTGGTGGGCGGTAAACTCCTTAATCTCCGCATCAGTCCCCGGTTCCTGATTACCGAAGTTATTGGCCGGGAAGCCCAGCACAACAAATCCCTGATCCCTGTATTTCATATAAAGCCGCTGCAGGTTTGCATATTGGTCGGTAAACCGGCATTCACTGGCGACATTCACCACCAGAAGGACCTTGCCCTCATATCGGGACAGGGCGATGGGCCGGCCGTCAATATCCTTTAACTTAAAGGAGTAAATGGAGTTTGGATCAAATTCTCGAACACCCGATGTTTTCGGCGGGGCCAGTTCGTGATCCAACTGCATTTCCGCTCTGCAGCCCAGGAATCCCAGGCAGCACATCCAGGCCATCCAATACAAAAGCCCGCTTGGATAGATATGAATAGACATTATTAATTTGCCCTTTCATAACAAGAACAGACCTTTAATCATACTCATTATATACGGATTGAAGTTGCCGCCGGATGCGGGAAAATTCAATCTGCATTACTATGTGGTATAATAGATTATGAATTATCCAAATAAAACTTAAAGACATTATACTCGATTTGGTTTTTAGCGGGCTAATTTCTCTTAAAAACGATGCATGGGCTGATAACGGCTGCTCGGCAGCGAAATATCACGAAGATAGCTGTTTCCAGAAAAAAATGTGTTTTTATACTGATCCTGAATGAAATTGTCCGCCCGAGGCGCGGCTAAGTACCGTTTCGATTTGTTCTGTGGCCATCCTCGCGGCAAAATGATACTTGTTAAGTATATTACGGTACGGGAACCTCGGCGTGGATTTTATAGAGATGGCATTGATAGCCGTTGAATTGATCGGTAAATGCGGCATTTTTCAATGTGAATCGACGCTCTTCACCAATCACCTCAACTTCTGTATCCGGGTAATTCGCCAGAGTAAATCGCTTATTGGTGATGTCCTGCCGCATTCCCACGGCGAACAGATAAGTCTTTCCCTCATGGATACGCACAGCAAAGTCAACAGGACTGCTGTTATCTATGGAATCCATCGTCACTAATCCTTTCACTGCCGGGCTGTTGATAACGGGCGCCAGTTGATGGATTTGGTTGTTAATCTGGGTAAAAGCCGCCAGTCGCTTCGCATTCTCCGGCCGCAGCATGGCCCGCGGATCAAATTTGGATATGGCGGTTTTCCCGTGAATAAAGTAAATCAGGCCTCTCGACCCATGAATAATGGACATCCAGGCCTCCGCACGCACTTGGTCCATGGTTGCCTGAATCCCGTTGGCGCTGATATCGGATGTTTCCATGGTGTTCCATACAATATGCTTTGGAGGGGAGAATTGATAGAGCCGATCCAGTCCCAGGGCGACCCGCCAGGCCTGCCCGCACGCAGCTGTCTGACCGCAGTCCATGGGATAAATATCAAATGTGGTTATATCTGATCCTGCAATATAGGCCGGGTAATCCCGGCTGGGTACGATATGCCCACCCTGGCCAGTCCATACCATCGAATCCCAGGCGATGCCCTGACCTAATCCCAGCAGTACCGGACGATTGGGGTCATTCGTTTTCCAGGTGGCATAGGTTTTCTGGATAACCGCTGTGGGGATCGGCTCACACCAGCCTTGCCCGTTGGGGCAGCGCTGGGCGTTGTCCGGCTCATCCGGCAGAAGGTAGCCCGCAATCAACGGGCGTCCATCCGAAAGACGCTCAGATCGAAATTCAAGGGCGGTTTGGTTCTGTTCGGCAATAACCTGCATTTCCGCGTTTCGCAGCGTATAGAGTTGTCTGGCTGTCGGACCTTCCCATAAGCCGATATATAAATTGATGCCCGCGTTTTTCCATCGCGGGGCATCGGCCGGATCCTGAAGCCACACACCCAGCGGAAAATAATCCGCATCCGTTCGGGGGCCTTCGGGCCACGGGGCGTAGGGACTTTGTTCTCCTGCTGCACAACACAGAGGACAAATAAAGAAAAGCAAACCCCACACCATGATGCTGCCTGTATATTTCATGATTTGGGACTCCCGCGATCAACGCCTGGCCGCACATCCAGGCCGTTCAACTCCGTGATGATATCCGGTATTTCGTGGAATAACAATACTTTTAGCTTGTGGAAACGGTATGGTCAACTGTGCCCGAACTGAATCATTAAACAATCAACCAGGCCATGGTGCTTGCTTTAAGCAAGTATAACCAGTCAGTATCGAACGGTTGGGATAGCACAATAAGACTGCTTGTAAAATAATCATAAGTCCCATATTAATCAGAAGTTAGAATTGACTGAAAGAGCCTGCCTGCGGGGGAGAAAAACAGCCAGGGGCGGAGTCCAACCGCCGACCCACTGCCGGAAGACTCTAACTATCAGAGGCCATGGGAGTGCTTTTTATTTTAGCGTGAATGATCAGTGAAAAAATGACAATAGACCCGCCAATGAAAGCCCATGTTGTCGGTCTTTCTCCTAAAAAGAGCAGTACCCACAGGGGATTCAGGACCGGCTCCAGCAAGGGTATCATCACGGCTTCCAGGGCGGTGGCATGTTTGATGGCAATGGAATAGAGAATATACGACAGTCCCAGCTGGAAAATTCCCAACGCAAGCAGGGCCATCCAGCTGCCGGCATCTCGGGGGACCGCATAAAAGGCAAACGGTATCATAAGCACCGCTGTGATCACATTGCCCATAAAAACAGAACTGAGCGGATAGCTGTTTTTCTGCATTCTCAAAAAGACAATCATGCATGCAAAAGTGATTCCGCTGATCAGCGCCAGAACATTGCCCCATTGATTTCCGACAGAGACCTTATCGATAAAAAATAAACAGATTCCTGAAATACCCGCCAGGATAACAATCCAGTCATAAAGCTGCACTTTTTCTTTCAGCAGCCATATTCCCAGGAGTGCAACATATATCGGTGCGGTATACTGCAGAATAATGGCATTGGCGGCCGTGGTTAATTTGTTGGCGCTGACAAACGTAATCATGGTTGCTGCATAGAACACCGCGCCGGCAATTTGTGAGAACGAAAAGGTGAAATGGTGTCTTCGAATTACAGCCAGAAGAACCAGAACCGATATGGCACTTCGCACTCCGGCTATAGCCATCGGGGTCCAGGCAATGGATTTTATCAGCAGTCCTCCAAAAGACCAGAGGATTGCAGCGATCAGCAGGAATATAAAAGCCTTTGTCCGGGCGGTCATGCTTGGTCCTTTAAGGAAAAGAAGTTCGCAGGGGTTTGCTGTCCGAGACTCCTGGTCATTGTGTTTATCTGACCTCCCCAAAGGCCTCGGGAACAAATGAACGGATTGGGGTCACCGGACGGAATTGACAGGGATAATCCGTTTGAAGGTATTCGATTCGATTAGGCCATGCAATCAGCAATCGATTGCAGACTCCTTTTATCTCTTGAATCAGATAAAGAAACAAACGGGCTATAGACCTGGGCCATAGCCCGTTAATGAAATTGATTACGTGATGCCGGTTTATTTGCTGTGGGGACATTTTTTCAGTGTAATAAACCAGTCAATTACTTTCGTATCTGTTGTGGGCTTTTCAACGCGCTCTTTGGCACTGCCGCAGGATCCCGGCGGCGGTACAATGACATCGTCGCCTAATTGCCAGTTGGCAGGCGTGGCAATCTGATGTTTTTCTGCATGCTGAATTGCAATCAGAAGCCGCTTGACTTCCTGCATATTCCGTCCGTTCTCAAGGGGATAGAATAGGATGGCTCTTACGACTGCTTTGGGATCAATAATAAACACTGCACGCACCGCTTGAGTGTTGCTTGCGCCCGGCTGCAGCATGCCGAACTTTTTGGACACTTCCATGGTCAGATCGCTGATCACCGGGAAATTGACCTCAATACCCTTCATGCCTTTGTACTCAATCTTCTCTTTTATGGTGCGAAGCCATGCAATGTGACTGAATGTGCTGTCAATAGACAGTCCCAGCAGCTCGGCATTGAGATCCTTAAACTCCTTTTCCATACATGCGAATGTCATGAACTCGGTTGTACAGACAGGGGTGAAGTCCGCCGGGTGAGAAAAAAATATGACCCACTTGTCTTTGTAATCATCAGGGAAATGGATTGTTCCCTGTGTGGTTTCTGCTGTAAAAGCGGGGGCTTTGCTTCCGATCAAAGGCAGCTGACAATAGTCCTGTTCCATAATAGGTCTCCTTGTCTCAGGGTTTAATTGCATGTTTGCCAGAACTTATCTGGCTGCATGTCCAATGCCTGCATCCTAATTGTATCAAATCTGAAAGTGAAGTCCAGTTTTATGTGTTGGATTCTTTTGTTCAGTCATCAGATGCAAACAACTTTATCTGAATCTCGTACAAGCTCATAGTGGTCTTTCAGGGTAGAAAGTGGACATATTTCAGAACTTTCTGCCTTCCGCAGCTGCAGACATGTTCCGCAAGCCAGGAACTCTCCGCCCGCATCCAGGACATTCTGTGCCAGAGCTTTGACATCAAACTTCGAATCGGCAAGCGTGTCAATTTCAACCCCCTTGCCGGACAGAAAAATACGAACCTGATCTCCTTGCTGAAGACTGTATAGTGCAAGCCTCAAGCCGTTGAAAACAGTTTCTGGATCAGTTTGGGAGATAATTAGTCCGAGTTTCATGAAGCGTATCCTTTCTTGTGAATTAAGAGGTAAATTATATCTGCATTCAGGCGTTGCGTGCATCGCCTGTAAAGACCAGCCCTTCCCGGTAGCTGTAAGAAGGGCTGGTCGAATCCGCGCTGGTCAGCCTATCATGGCTTTCATGTCTTCATCAACAGTGGTAATCCCGCCTATATGAAAGTTCTCAACAAGAACCTTTACCACTGCCGGAGAAAGAAATGCGGGCAAGGTGGGGCCCAGATGAATATTTTTTACACCCAGGTACAGCAGAGCCAGCAAGACCGCCACCGCTTTCTGCTCGTACCATGCGATATTATAAACAATCGGCAACTCATTAATATCCTTAAGCCCAAATACTTCTTTGAGCTTCAGTGCAATCACGGCAAGCGAATAACTGTCATTGCACTGACCGGCATCCAGAATACGGGGAATGCCGCCAATCGTTCCAAGTTTGAGCTTGTTGTAGCGGTATTTGGCGCATCCGGCTGTCAGGATTATTGTGTCCTGCGGAAGTTTCTCAGCAAATTCTGTGTAATAGTTTCTGCTTTTGTGTCGTCCGTCGCAACCTGCCATGACAACAAACTTTTTAATGGCGCCCGACTTCACAGCATCCACCACTTTATCCGC
Source organism: Sedimentisphaerales bacterium (assembly GCA_016935635.1). Taxonomy (GTDB): domain Bacteria; phylum Planctomycetota; class Phycisphaerae; order Sedimentisphaerales; family Anaerohalosphaeraceae; genus Anaeroglomus. The sequence continues at coordinate 1,832 of JAFGQP010000375.1, read as the reverse complement.
AAGAGCAAGGACCTGATGATGAGCAAAGCCGCCTACAATTTTGCCCGATTCGATTTCAACAGGCGGCTGGCAGGTACGTGCCATGGTGATGATGTCCGAAAAATCTTTTACCCCGCCGTTGACCCGATCCGGAATATGTCTCATACCGGGAAATGCAACATTTCCCGTGGTAAAAACCCTGTGTTTGTACGAATCCCTGGGCGGTATCAGGCAATTGGTTGTCATTAAAATGGGCCCATTAAAAGCCTCAAATTCCTTATCCTGAAGCCACCATGAATTGCCGTAATTGCCGACAAAATGATCATGTTTTTTGAAGGCCGGGTAATAATTTGCCGGCAGCATTTCACCATGCGTATAAACATCAATCCCTGTTCCTTTTGTCTGCTCGAGCAATTCTTCCATGTCTTTCAGGTCATGACCTGAAATAAGAATGCCGGGATTCCCGCGCACGCCCAGATTAACCTCAGTAATTTCGGGATTGCCGTATGTTTGCGTGTTTGCCTTGTCCAGAATCGTCATGGCACCCACCGCCGCTTCACCCGCCTTCATCACTTTGGCAATCATGTCCTCCAGACTCAGTTTCTTGGTGGTGGAGGCCATTCCCTCTACCAGATAATCAAATACAGACTGATCTTCAAAGCCGAGAATTGCGGCATGTTCCGCGTAAGCCGCCACTCCCTTGAGCCCATAGGTGAGAAGCTCGCGCAGTGAGCGACCATCTTCATTTTCCGTGGCCAGAACGCCAACAGTTTCAGCTTTTTTCAGGAATTCCTCTTTGGTTTTGGCGTTCCAGACCGCGCTATCATGCAAATCACCATCGATCTTGTATTTGGCTTTGATTTTATCCCGAAGGGCCAGCCCCTGCCTGATGACATCAATCAAACGATCATCATCAAAGCTGACATTTGTGATGGTTGTAAACAGGGCCTTGGCGACATAATGACCCACTTCCTGATCCACTGTGCCCGCCTTTTCTGCGACAACGGAGATGCCTTTGGTGACGTAGATCAAGAGGTCTTGCAATTGGGCGGTATTTCCTTTTTTGCCGCAAATGCCATTAACGGTACACCCCTGATTTTTCAACGTTTCCTGACATTGATAACAAAACATGATAGTGTTCCTTTCCAAAAAGTATTAGCCTTCCAATTGATCAATGTACTTTGGTTCGGCAAGCCGGCATCAGGCAGCTGCTCTTCCCTGATTCGCATCTCTGTTTTGAATGATCTTATATTTTAATCTGGAGATTGAATGTCTTTTCATGGTTATAGTTTGGGGGAATTCGTAAGAAATGCAAGTATTTTTTTGGAAGCCTGCATCGATTCGTGCAGAATACAAAATTCCAGACAGGGATTAGCTGGGAATATGCCGCTGCGTAATCCCAATGATTACCTGCAATCCTCGATTGGAAGCGGCGGGACAACGTCTAATCAGGCTGTTTTTTCCACGTTGAATCAATGGCATCATGTAGGCTTGACTTGCGATGGCCAGACGGCGACATTGTATTATCGATGGATTTGTTGTCGGTTTGGCCTCTCAAACAGCCGAGGGGTGTACCGGCCCGCTGCTGATTGGCCAGCATAAGACCGATGAAACAACCTGCTGGAATGGTGCCATAGATGATGTTCGGATTTATGATGTAGTGCTAACACCTCAACAGGTCAGTCAGTTGGCGAGGGAATAATGGATGGAATAGATGGATTCTCTGTTTCGAGGGAATGACCAAGGCGAGTGAGAGGGGGATTTGAGATTTCAAAGGGGGAAATCCCCTCGCTTGCGCTGGGGGCTGCAGTTAATAATCATTAACCGAATCGGGCAACCGGCGGGTCGCACCC
>JAFGQP010000374.1 GCA_016935635.1 Sedimentisphaerales bacterium | reverse complement strand
TGAAACCGGCCAATACCGATTCCGCGGCAGAACAGAAGGCTGAACCGAATACTACACCCGCGGCCCCGACCGAATGGCTCGTGTCGATCGAGCAATGCCGGGCGGAGACGCTCAAGAACAATCTGGAACTGCAGGTGCAGTTGTATGCTCCGACGGCGGCTCAGGCGGCGGTAGATGCCGAAGAGGCCAAATTTGAGGCGGCGTTTGTGGCCAGCAGCGGGGTTTCGAGAACGGATTATCCGGGTCGATTGGTGGAAGTGAGTGATGGGTCCTACGTTGGTTCAGGAAGTTCACAATATCGTAATATCGATGCGGGAATGGGAGTGCAGATGCCGCTGCAGACCGGTGGAGAGCTTCAGTTCAATCTGACCGATTCCCGCGATAAAAATCTGCAATCAGGGGCCCTGTTATCTCCATGGTATGAAACGGGCTTTACGTTTTCGGTTAGTCAGCCGCTGCTGAAAAATGCCGGCACACGAGTCAATATGCATAGTATTCGACTGGCACGATATGATAAGCAGATTACCGATAATGCGACCAAACTGGAGGTGATTCGAGTCCTGGCAGCAGCCGACCGGGCTTACTGGCGGCTTTACGCGGCCCGTCGGGAGTTGGAAGTCCGGCAAAAACAATATGAGCTGGCACAAACCCAATTGGAGCGGGCTAAGCGCCTGGTTGCAGCAGGACAGCAGGCCGATGTTGAGATTCTTCGAGCCGAAGCCGGAGTGGCCAGTCAACTGGCTTCGATTATTGCGGCGGAAAATGAACTGCGGTCGCGCCAGCGTGAATTCAAACGTACACTGGACAAACCCGGAATAGACATTGAAACCCCGACGATCGTTATCCCGCAGACGGAAGCGGATCCGGTATTTTATGAACTCGATAAAAACAGACTGATTGCGCTGGCCCAGGAAAACCGTGCGGAGCTGCTGGAGCTGGAATTGCAGATTGCATCGCGAATCAGTACGATTGACTACCTGAATAATCAGATGCTGCCGCTGGTTACGCTGGATTATCGTTACAATGTTCCAGGGATTGGTACAACCCGTGATGATGCATACGACATGCTGAATGATAAAAATTATGAAAATCATCGAATTGGCGTCAGTCTCTGGGTGCCGCTGGGAAATGAAGCTGCGAAAAATCGACTGCGGCAGGCGATGATTTTAAAGCGGCAGACGCTGGCCAGCAAAGAAAATCGCAAACAGCTTATCAAGCAGGAGGTGCTGGGTGCGGTCGATCAGGTCGAAACCAACTGGCAGCAGATTATGGCCAGCCGGCAGAATGCAATTCTGGAAGGCCGGGTCTATGAAGCGGAGATTCGTCAATTCGAGCAGGGGCTTCGTACCTCGACGGATGTGCTGGATGCCCTGACACGTCTTGCCGTGGCACAAAGTTCTGAAATTAAAGCGCTGACTGATTATCAGATTTCATTAGTGGATTTGGCATATGCCACCGGTACGCTGCTTGGTGCCGGTAAAATTCACTGGGAACCGATTACGCCTGTACTTCCGGTGAATTAATTTTCCTGCTGCGGGCCTTTGGAAATTCCATTGCGAATTGGAAAAAAAAAGAAAGGCCGGTCACGCAGAAGGAGGAGGAAGTAAGAGGGTACTTCCCAGGGCTATTTTTTAATGACCGGCCCAAAGGAGGCGTTGTTGAGTATGGTCAGGTATTGGTCGCCTTCCACCATATAGACTCCGGGTTAAATAAAATAGTTACCTGTTTTTATTTTTTTTTCTGATATTTTTATTTTTTGTTTTCGGGACTGAGAATTTCCGCCAATGCTCTGCACAAACCCTGTATTTGAGTCGGGGTGTGGTCGGATTGCACGCTGATGCGAAGGCGTTCGGTGCCGGCAGGAACAGTCGGCGGACGGATCGCGGTAAGGTAATAACCCTGCTGCTTTAACTGTTGTGCGGCTTGTACGGATTGTGCAGCCGAGCCGATGATAACGGGGATAATATGGGTCGTACTTTGTCCAATATTCAGGCCTGAGTCGGCGAGTTGTTTTCGCAGGGTGTCTGCATTTTGTTTTAAACAAATCCGCCTGTGGGATTCATTCCAGATTAAATTTAATGCTGCCAGAGAGACGTCAGCCAGCACCGGCGAAGGTGCGGTGGTAAAAATAAAAGGGCGGGCCTTATTAACCAGATAATCAGTGGCGACTTTTGGGGCGGCCACGATGGCTCCGCCGCAGGCAGGGCCTTTGCCGAGCGGGGCAATCACCATGTCAATCTGATCTAAAAGCCCCAGTTCTTCCGCAAGACCCGCACCGCGGTTTCCCATACAGCCGACAGAATGAGCCTCGTCGACAATCAGGATAGCATTGTATTTATTTTTCAGCTCGACCAGCGTTTTCAGATCTGCCGTGTCGCCATCCATCGAAAAGACGCTTTCGGTGACAATGTATTTACAGCGGTACAGCGGGTTGGCCAAAAAATGCTCCAGACGGTCCAGGTTGTCCCGGCGGTAGGTATGGAAGCTCGCCTGACTGTCTTTGACGGCATCAATAATGGAGGCGTGATCCATGCGATCCATCAGGACAATATCGCCTTTTCCAGGCAGGGTGGTTAAAACCGACTGGTTGGCTCCCCAACCCGAGCCAAACAACAGAGCGGATTCTTTGCCGAAAAATTCCGCCCAGGCATTTTCGGCCTCGACGTGCGGCCGCATGGTTCCGCTGATGAGACGGGAGGCCGCAGAACCCCAGCCGTATTTTTCGACAGACTGGATTGCCGCCTGTCGGATGGCAGGGTGATTGGCCAGATTCAGGTAATTATTGCTGCAGAACAGGATGCATTCCCGACCATCAATGACGACAGTTGGTCCCTGGGCCGAGTCGATGCTGGTGCACCTGCGAGTCATCTGTCGAGCCTCAAGGTCCTGTAATTCCCGTGTTAAATGTGTAAATTTGTCCATATTCGATTTTCTGATTGAACTGGTCCCGGTTTTTGGCGATAGTATATGAAATAACACTGTTTAATGGAATATGTATTTATGGGTATCTACGACCGGGATTATCAGAAAGAAACCACTGGCAAAGGCGAATATTTCGGTACGGGCGGTCTGTTTTCCAATGTCCCGCCGGTGACCCGGTATCTTCTGATTATCAACATCCTTGTTTTTGTGGTGATGTTTCTTTTTGGACTGGGCAGGTACTTTTACGAGTATCTGAGTGTCTACCCCGTCAATTATGTCAATATACTCCAGGTCTGGCGGCTGCTCACCTATCAATTCCTTCATGCGGATATTCTGCATATTTTGTTTAATATGATGATGCTGTATTTTCTTGGGCCGATGCTGGAATCTGCCTGGGGCTCCAGAACTTATCTGCGTTTTTATCTGATCAGCGGGGCGGCCGGGGGAGTGGTTTACACGCTGCTGGTTCTGGCGAGGGTGCTTGGGGCGGGTACCATGGTGGGGGCCTCCGGGGCGATTTACGGTCTGATGGCTGCAGCGGCCATTCTGTATCCCCGCATGCAGGTGTACATATTCGGAACGATTCCGATGTCGATGAAGACATTGCTGATTATCACCATTATTTTCAGTGTGATGAATATTATGGGCGGCAAAAACGCCGGCGGTGAAGCGGCGCATTTGTCCGGGGTGGCGGCTGGGGCGGTTTTTGTGTATGTGCTCCCCCGGTTTACCAATTGGCGGCTGGAACGTTCCAAGGGGGCCTGGCAGCGCAAGCTGGAAAAAGAGAGGGCTTTTCAGGGGGAAGTGGATCGCATTCTTGAAAAGGTTCATCAGCAGGGACTGGGCAGTCTGAGCCGTACTGAAAAAAATACACTGAAAGAAGCCACACGTCGCGAACAGGAAGCCGCCAGGCGGTAAAAGCCGGACAAAAGCCTACTGATACAATTCTTCACCTTCAATAACTCGTTTCTGGATACGAGCCAGATACTGATCCAGTTCATGAATACTGGCAAAGACATTCATCGCCGGCAACAGCTTCATAATGTCGAAGACCTTGCGGATTTGCGGCTGAGGATTGACCAGGGCCAGCTCGCCGTAATACCGCATCAGCGACATTTTGGCTTTGATGATGGCGCCAACACCGGCGCTGCTGACAAAATCCACGTCCGCCAGATCCAGAATGATGGTGGATATTTTTTTCTGGACCAGTTCATTTATCTGCCGGTCCAGTGTTTCGTAGGTATCGGAATTGATTTGTCCGGACAGAATAATCTTAACGGTATGTTTATCCACCTGCTGAATTTTAATATTCAATGGCATCGTCTGTCGTCCTTTAGTCTTACTGAATAGCGATAGTGAGCACTTCTTCGGCCTTGCTGACATAGTGAAATTTGAGACCGCTCTGGGCTTCTTTGGGCACCTCGACCATATCTTTCTGGTTGCGTTTGGGCAGGATGACGGTTTTGATCCCGGCCTGTTTGGCGGCGAGGATTTTTTCCTTCAATCCGCCGATGGGCAGCACGTGTCCTTTAAGCGTGATTTCGCCGGTCATCGCCACATCCGACCGGGCGGGCTTGTTCCACATCAGGGATACAATTGAAGTAAAAATGGCAATCCCGGCGCTGGGACCGTCTTTGGGAACAGCACCGGCGGGCACATGAATGTGATAATCGTATTTAGCGATATCTTTAGCAGAAATGTTCAGCGTATCCAGGCTGGACTTTACGGCGGAAAAGGCCGCCTGAGCGCTTTCTTTCATGACGTCGCCGATCTGGCCGGTCAGCAGCAGCATGCCTTTGCCGGGCATTTTGGCGGTTTCGACAAAGAGTATCTCGCCGCCGGTGGGCGTATAGGCCAGCCCGGTGACGACGCCGGGGGTGGCGGCTCGCTGGGCGATTTCAAAGTCGAATTTAGTCGGGCCGAGGATTTCCGCCAGCCGGTTGGGCAGAATCGACAATTTTCGCGATTTCCCTTCGGCGATGCGTGCGGCGGCAAAACGGCAGACCGACGCGATGGTTCGCTCAAAGCTGCGTACACCGGCTTCACGAGTATAGCTGTCGATAATGACCTCGAGTGTTTTATCTGAGATGGCAAGCTGATTTTTCCGGAGCCCGTGTTCTTTCAGTTGGCGCGGGACGAGATATTTTTTGGCTATGCTGAGTTTTTCCCGTTTGGTGTAGCCGGCCAGCTCGATAATTTCCATGCGGTCGTACAGGGCCGGGGGAACCGGTTCCATGTAATTGGCTGTGCCGATGAACATCACGCTGGACAGGTCGAACGGCTGGTCCAGGTAATGGTCGGTAAAGCTGTTGTTCTGCTCGGGGTCGAGTACTTCCAGCAGGGCTGATGCCGGGTCGCCGCGGAAGTCCTGGCCGATTTTATCGAGTTCATCGAGCATGAATACGGGATTTTTTGAGCCGCATTTGCGGAGTTCCTGCAGGATCCGGCC
>JAFGQP010000090.1 GCA_016935635.1 Sedimentisphaerales bacterium | reverse complement strand
TTCAGGCTGATGGCTGATATCGACATGTCGGCTTATACGGGCATACAATATCGAATTATCGGGACTGCCGAGGTGCCTTTTACCGGCAGTTTTGACGGCAATGGTTATATCATCAGCAATCTGACATATATAACGACGGAATCCATCGATAACGTGGGATTGTTTGGATATATCAAAAACGGTTCTGTTAGAAACCTTGGTTTGACTTCTGTGCAGGTTTCCTCCGGCGGTCAATTTGTGGGCGGCCTGGCGGGGCAGAATGCCGGACTGCTGGATGATTGCCGGGTGAGCGGCTCGGTCAGCGGCTACTATTATGTCGGCGGAATTGCCGGACAGAACTCCGGGCAGTTGACGCACAGTGAAGCGGATGCTGCGGTCAGCGGAACGGATTATATCGGCGGCCTGGCCGGGTATAACAAATCGGGTACGATTTCGACCTGCTTTGCCATTGGTGCAGCAACCGGCCAACGGTGTGTCGGCGGTCTGGCCGGCGGCGTGTTTGAGGGTTCGATTGCATCCAGCTATGCAACGGGAGCAGTGCATGGGTATCGCAATGTCGGCGGTCTGGCAGGATATAATCTGAACGGGACGATTTCGATTTGTTATGCCGGGGGCTCAGCTCAGGGAACGGCGGATACCTATACCCGTGTCGGCGGCCTGGTCGGCGGCAATGATGGAACCATAGCGGGTTGTTATGCCAGAGGGCTGGTAACCGGTGCTGCGGAGGCCGGAGGATTAGTCGGGGCGAATGATTCCGGTTCAATCTCGGCAAGTTTCTGGGATGTTACGACCAGCAAGCAGGGCAGCGGCATTGGGGACGGCTCCAAGGGGAATGTGACAGGCCTGAGCACGGCGGAGATGATGCAGATTGCAAACTATACTGCGGCAGGCTGGGATTTCGTCGAAACCGATGGTGACGCGGCGGACTGGCGGATGGTGAGCAATGATTATCCCCGATTGTTCTGGCAGCCTTATAATGAGGACACCAGCGGCTACGGCGGCGGCAGCGGCACAGCAGAGGATCCGTATCTGATCCAGACGGCCGAACAGATGAATGCCATCGGGGCCAATTCCGCTGACTGGGGCAAGCATTTCAGGCTGATGGCGGATATTGATATGTCGATTTACAGCGGCACCCAGTACCGCATCATCGGCAGTGCCGAAAATGAATTCACCGGCAGCTTCGACGGCAACGGCCACACAATCCATAGTCTGTCCTTTACGACGAGTGCCGCGGTTGATTATGTCGGTGTGTTCGGCTATATCCGGAATGCCTCGATTTGGAATCTGGGTCTGAAGAATATCACACTGTCCAGCGGCGGTCAGTATGTCGGCGGTCTGGCGGGGTACAGCTGGGGCGGCGTGATGACGGCCTGTTATGTGACGGGTTCAGTTCGCGGAGGTACTTATGTCGGCGGGCTGGCGGGTTATAATAAGGGCGGGACGCTGACGGTTTGCTACGGTACCGATGCAGTCAGTGGATCCACCTATGTCGGCGGCCTGCTGGGCGGCAATGAGGGGACGCTGAAGGATTGTTATACTGTCGGTGCGGTCAGCGGGACCAGCCGGGTTGGCGGGCTGGCGGGAACGAATCTTGCCGGTTCGTTTGCCGGTTGTTTCTGGAATACCCAGACCAGCGGGCGCAAGAATGCCGTTGGTGAAGGGACTTCTTCGGGGATTAAGGGTGTCAGCAATGAGGTGATGATGACCCTGTCCACCTTTACCGCTGCCAAATGGGATTTCATTAATAACTGGGGCATCGGCAACGGCCAGACGTATCCGTATCTGAAGCCGCTGACGGGCCTTAATCCTGCGGATATTGATTATAACGGCACGGTGGATATGGACGATTTGGCGATTGTGCAGTCCAACTGGCTCAAACTGCAGGAAGAAGACCAGACTGTTGAATAACAGGGCAAAAATGAAATAAAGGAACATTCTCCGCAGGCCGGTGCTGAACGGGTCTGCGGAGATTTTTTATCTATGGTGGCAATAGAAGCGGTTTTTTTCAGGGGTATAGATTATAGTATAGGAACTAAAGGCCAGCAGATGTCGGCTCCCCGGGGATAAGTCCCATCGTGTGTCACGGAATGGCTCTGGCCACGTATCCGGGCCGTGTTCTTTGAACTCCTCCGGCAGTTCGGATGTTTCCACGAAGTCTGTGAGTTCCTTGTTCATCGCGTCGTTGATGAAGTGATCGCATGCCTGACGGTCGGGAAGCGAGAAGGCCATGTAGTGGTCCGCATCCACAAACCCTCGTCTTGCATAATACAGGTTAGTCGCATTTTCAGGCAACCGGAAATGACTTGAGATCTTTTGGCGTGCGCTGGTTTCGCTTTCAATCTGGGGCAAAGTCAGTGATGCGCCAAATTGCTTGAGTTTGTAAAGGCCCGTTAAAAAAGCGAGGATTAACAGTAATACGAAAGCAATTCCTACGATACGCGGTTTATTTACCATAGAGCCCCTGTTATTTATGAATGTATACAGATTACCTCTGCAAACAAGGGTAAGCAAATGAAAAGTCAAGATTTTCGATATTTTCAAAAAAATACATTGACTTTGCGAACAAGTAGGACTAAATTAGTCATATATTAATAAGCGGAGAATGACCAGTGGATTTGATACGGCGAAATACAGATTATGCGTTACGGCTGGCGGCCAATCTGGCTGCAGAATATGCAAGCCAGTCGGCATTATCGGCTACGGTGCTTTCAAAAAAGAACAGTGTACCCTATCCGCTTACATGTAAACTGCTTCAAAAATTTCAGCAGGCCGGATTTGTCAAAAGCACCCTGGGTTCCAAAGGTGGTTTTCAGTTGGCCCGTGAACCGAAGGATATCCATTTCAAGGCTTTGATTGAGGTGATTCAGGGGCCGATTAGTGTTAATCGATGCCTGCTGGGCCCGAATTCGTGCCCGATGAAGGGGCACTGCCCCCTGCATCCGAAACTGGTTGGACTGCAGAAAGAAATTGAACGTCATCTAACGGAAACAACCCTGGCGGATGTAGTCGGGGCAAAAACCGCCAGAAAATGACTTCAGGAGAGCGGAATCATGCGTAAAGAACGAAATTTTGTACTGGACTGTGTGCTGGGGCAAGCCGAGCCGCTTGGCAACCTGATTGAATATGCCGCCGATTCGGTAGTCAGTAAAATGCTGCTGGATAAGCCCGTCGGGACAATTACACTGTTTGCCTTTGACCAGGGCCAGTCGCTCAGCGAGCATACAGCTCCGTATCATGCGACGGTGCAGGTTGTTGACGGCAAGGGCGTGTTTACCATCGGCGGCAAGGAAAATGAGGTCAGAGCGGGTGAAGTTCTGATTATGCCGGCCAATGTCCCGCATTCGGTGTATGCATCGGAACGGTTTAAAATGCTGCTGATTATGATTCGAGCCTGATGGATATGTCCGGCCGGAAGTGAATTTATGACTAACTCTGTTAAACAAGGAAAACACTATGTTGAATGTGCTGGAATCGATTCCTTATAATGACCAAACCATGGGACGAAGGCAACTTGTCAGCGAAAAGCACCTGCTGCTGCTGCAAATCGCCTTGAAGCCCGGCCAGGTGGTGCCTACGCACAATGCCAATTCAAATGTACACCTGCTGGTCCTGCAAGGCAGTATTGATGTGACGTTAAATGACGCACCCTATCAGGCCGGCAGCGGCAGCCTGCTTGCCGTGGCTCTTGGGACCTCGATGCAGATCAGGAATACGCAGGCACATAATGCAACGTTTCTAGTTATTAAAACACCGAATCCATCGGAAATTAAAACAGCACAGCTGAAATGAAACAGAAATAATGTTAATGATAATTATGATTCAGATGAACGGCTTTGTAATGGGCCAAACAAGACGAATCACACTGTAATCGAAAGGGAAAACAAATGTTTTGTTATCAATGCGAACAAACGGCTATGGGCAAGGGGTGTACGAAGATGGGTGTTTGCGGCAAAGACCCGGAGACGTCAGACCTGCAGGACTTATTGATTTATGTATCCAAGGGGATTGCGTTTTATGCTCATCGTCTGCGGGCTATGGGTGTTGCGGATAAAGAGGCGGATTTATTCGTGGTCGAGGCGCTGTTTACGACAGTGACGAATGTGAACTTTGACCCGGTTCGTCTGGAGGCCTTGATTGCCAAAGGCGGACAGATCAAAGATCGCCTGCAGGCTGAGTACGCCAAAAAAGGCGGAGCGGATAAGCCGACCGATGCGGCCCAGTGGAAGGCGCCCAAAACCCGGACGGAGATGCAGGTTGAGGCCCAGGCGCTCAGTATCGCCAAGAAACTTGATACACTGGGAGCGGATGTGGCCGGCTTGCAGGAATTGATCACCTATGGACTCAAAGGTACCGCGGCGTATGCCGACCATGCGAAGGTTCTGGGCAAAGAAGATGACGGCGTATATGCATTCTTTCAAGAATCGCTGGATTTCCTGACTGGCCCCAAATCGACGGACGTCAATGAACTGGTCGGAATGGCGATGAAGGTTGGCGAGGTCAATCTCAAGGTGATGGAACTGCTGGATGCCGCCAATACCGGGACCTACGGGCACCCCGAGCCGACGACGGTACGGGTCACTCCGGTCAAGGGCAAGGCGATCCTGGTATCCGGACACGATCTGAAAGACCTCGAACTGCTGCTCAAGCAGACTGAAGGCCGCGGCATCAATATTTATACCCACGGCGAGATGCTGCCGTGCTGTGCGTATCCGGGATTGAAGCAATACAAGCACTTGGTCGGCAACTATGGCGGTGCCTGGCAGGATCAGCACAAGGAATTCGATGCATTTCCTGGTTCGATTCTGATGACAACCAACTGTATCCAGCGGCCCAAGGACAGCTACAAGAACCGGATTTTCACGACCGGGCTGGTGGCCTGGCCGGGCGTGACGCATGTCGGCGACAAGAATTTTGAGCCGGTCATCCAGGCGGCGCTGGCGGAAAAAGGCTTTATCGCTGATGAGCCGGAAAAGACCATTACTATCGGCTTTGGGCATAACACCGTGATGGGTGTGGCCGGGGCGGTGATTGATGCGGTCAAGGCCGGCAAGATCAGGCATTTCTTCCTGATTGGCGGCTGCGACGGGGCCAAGCCGGGACGGAATTACTATACCGACTTTGCACAGGCGGTGCCGAATGACTGTGTGATTCTGACGCTGGCCTGCGGCAAGTATCGGTTTAACAAACTGCCGTTCGGCGATATCGGCGGGATTCCACGGCTGCTGGATATCGGTCAGTGCAATGATGCGTACTCGGCGATTCAGATTGCCGTGGCCCTGGCCAAGGCGTTCAACTGCGGCGTTAATGACCTGCCGCTGTCGCTGGTGCTGAGCTGGTACGAACAGAAGGCCGTGTGTATTCTGCTGACGCTGCTGTACCTGGGCATCCAGAATATCAAGGTCGGGCCGTCACTGCCAGCGTTCATCGGGCCCAATGTGCTCAACGTCCTGGTTGAGAAATTTAATATTGCCCCGACGACCACGGTCGAACAGGATCTCAATGGGATTCTGAACAAAGCGGGATAATTTCAGTATAACATGAACCGGAGTCGGGAGCCGGGTTCTGTGATTTCCGACTCCGGGTTATTGATATGGATTAATGAGTGTACCATGGCAATACGAAACATAGTTAAAATCGACGAAAATAAATGCAATGGCTGCGGGCTGTGCGTTAATGCCTGTGCCGAAGGCGCCATCCAGATGGTCAACGGCAAGGCGAAACTGGTCAGCGATGTCTATTGCGACGGTCTTGGGGCGTGCCTGGGACATTGCCCTCAGGATGCGATTACCATCGAACAACGTGAAGCGGCCGAGTTTGATGAAAAGGAGACCCATGCGTATCTGGAACAGATGAAAACCAGGGCCAAACCCGCCGGGCCGGCGGCATCCAAGCCTGCGGGGGCCGGATTTGTCTGTCCGGGAATGCGGATGCAAACTTTCGAGAAGAAG
>JAFGQP010000089.1 GCA_016935635.1 Sedimentisphaerales bacterium | reverse complement strand
GGCAGGATTCCCCCGGATGAGAAATTGCTGGACTGGCTGAGCGATCGGCTGGGGCAGGAAAATAAACGTATTCCATCTCTGAAAGATTGTCTTCAGAATGAAAATATATCGTTTAGCAAAGAAGCCTTTGAGGATTTATTCGAATTGTACAACCCTAACTCGACATTCACGGTTTCGGATGAATATCTGAACAGAAGCAGGCTTTATCATGATGCTTTTCGCAAAAAATTAATACACGCAGTTTCGCTTCCATTTCCACAGGCTGTCGTAGAGATGGAAAAATTATATGCAGACTTGAGGCGGGATACAGGTGATATCTGGAATGCTTCGGATCGGAAGATCATAGATGTGGATAAGGCATATCGATGTGATGCGTTGCTGGCAATGATCGCAAATAGAGACAGAATTATGGGTTACAAACATACTATCTCATCACAGAATCATTTTAATGCCTTATGTACAGCCGTGAAAGTTTATCAGGCGGCTACCGGAACGGGGCGGTTGCCGGACAAACTTCCGGCCGGCTGCCCGGTGGATTTGTTTACTATGAAGCCGTTTGCTTACGAAACGACATCGGATGGCTTTATGCTTCGCTCCGCAGGCAAGTCCTCTGCTCCGGACGATGACATAAAGTATGAATATAAATTAGCAAAGTAAAGCAGGGGAAGATTTATAAGAAGCCAGGATATATAGAAAATAAGAAATTGTCCTTGAAAATTTGAATGGAGTTTTCAAATTTTCAAGGAAGATGCAGCGAAAGCATATATGCAATATCAACAACAAAGGGTATGTTCCAGATATTAATGGGTGTTCTTGGGGAAAGAAAATGACTGCGAATGATAAAACTTTGTGGACACAGGATGATTTTGAGAAGATGTGCTGGCATGACAGCACCGTTAATAGTATATCAATAGATAATCCGGATGAAGGGTATGAGTTTAATCTCGTTTTTGGTCTGGATTATATTGTCAGTTGGGAACCGGGGGAACATTATTTTGAATCCAGACCATTCGTTCTGACTTTCCGGAATGTGGATCATTTGCATATTCATGTTTCAAGAACCTATAAACAGCATCTGGAGATTAGCAGGATTGAGCGCGTGGAGATTTCTTCGGAGGGAGAAAAGGATGCGGGATTGTCCGTTTTCAAATACACAATCCATTTTGATGCCTTTTGCGGTCAGTCTGCCAGTACGATTGAATTTACAGCGACAGGATTTACGCAGGCATCAGCCGGGCAGCCTCCTGTTGGCTGAGATGATTTTTTGAAAGCCGAAAAAGTTATAACCAGTAAATATTTGGCTCCGATGATGATTTGCTGTGCGAATATACAAGTGCAAATAGGGCCGCAGCAGCCAAGAGATGGGTATAAAAAAACGCCGGGGCTGGTAAGTGCCCCGACGTTTTATGTGACTTGAATTCAAACGATTTAACGTTCTCTAAAAGTAGTGATGACGCTGTACGCCATCATATTTCTTTGAAGTCATGCAGCAGTTCTTGAAACCGACGTCCTGAACCGCATGGACATGGATCATTGCGGCCGAGTTTTTCGAGCAGTTCCTTGTCCCCATGGACAATTTGTGGTCCGCGTTTAACCTGTGTTTCAGAAGGATACCCCTTCCTGCGTTTGCTCATGACCTCAAAAGCACTGTGTTTCCTCGTTGTAATAGTTATTTTCCATGGTGCACCTCTCTTTCTAAACCATTGATGAAAAAATCAGAAAAACCCATTCCTGATTTAGTTAAGTCTCTTATACTCTCAAAGGAAAGAGATGTCAATTTCAAACACATATTGATTAAAGAATGGTGAAGGCAATTGTCTCAAATTCCTGAATGGCTTTTGATTCATTTTCCGCTTTGAAGGTTCAAATACTTCTCCAAGGGTCTTAATAGAAACGAAAATTCGATATTTGCATGTCTGAAACTACAGGTGCGGAAATTGACTTTCCTCCTGCGGAACATCTTTTTTCTCGGCTTCAGACAGGGTTAACACGGCATCGATCAGGGCGATATGCGAATACCCCTGCGGGAAATTGCCAAGCAGTCGTTTAGTGGCAAAATCAAGGTCTTCACTAAACAGGCCCACATGGTTGGCATAATGGATGACTTTGTCAAACATCTCCATGGCCAAGTCTTTTTTGCCGATCCGGCACAGGCTCTTAATCATCCAGAATGTGCAGACGGTAAAGGACGATTTCGGCAGGCCGAAGTCGTCGGCATCGCGATAGCGATACATCAGGCCATCCACGCATAATTGATTGTATGTTTCCATCACCGTATTGACATACACAGGATCATTGGCCTGTAGAAATCCATATGGCTCGGCCAGCAGATTGGCCGCATCCATGGAGGTGCTGCCGTAATACTGAGTCAGGACTCCGGTGGCGGGATTGCAGCCTTTTTTCAGGATGTCGTCTTTAATCTTGTTGCGCAGGGCAATATAGCCGGAGACCTCATTAAACTTGTTCAGAAAGATTGCGATTTTAGCCGCCCGGTCCATCGCCATCCAGCACAGGATCTTGGAAAACGTGAAATGCCGCTTTTCCGTGCGGAATTCCCAGATGCCCGAATCCATCTTCTGCCAGTTATTCTGGACATGTCGGACCAGGGTCCGAACGACCGTCCACAGGTCTTCCTTGTAATCCATCGAGGTGCTGAACAGCAGCAGACTCTGGTAAATCACATCAATCAGGACACCGTAGATATCATTTTGCTTTTGTTTCACTGCGGCGTTGCCGATGCGAACGGGCCGCGAGTGTTCATATCCGGCCAGCCAGTCCAGTTCCTGTTCGACAATTTTCCGCCGGGGATTGATATTGTACATAATCTGGATATTCTCGTCCTTGTAGGGCACGATATCGAGAATAAACGATAAAAACCGTTTGGCGACGTTGTAATGTCCCAGCCGAGTCAGGATTTGAATGGTCATGGAGGCATCCCGAATCCAGCAGAAGCGGTAATCCCAATTGCGCACTTCGCCGATGGTTTCGGGCAGGCTGGTTGTGACCGCGGCCAGGATCGCGCCGGTTTTCTGGTAGGCCAGCAATTTCAGCACCAGGGCACTGCGTTCCACCTCGGCCGGGTATCTGGTAATGACGGTGGACTTGGACAGCCAGCCCATCCAATAGACCTTGGTCCGTTCAAATTCCAGCTCGGCCCAATCCACAGAAGGCTGAATCAGTTTCTGATTGTAGCTGACTAGTATATACGACCGTTCCGGCAGAGCAATCGGTTTGCCGGTAACAATCTCACTCAGCGGCAGGCTGGAATACAGATAAAGCGATTCATAAGAGCCATTGGCCGTGAAATGTTTGACCGATTCCGGCGAAATGACATAATTGACAGCGTGCTGGGCGTAAGCGGGGCGGGGCTGGTAGTCAAATCGCACTTTGGGCATACCCGACAGGACGCGGATATAACGGATTATCTCCGAAGGGCAGTGATACCCTCCCTGTTCGGTTTTGTATCGCGGCATAAAGTCAAGCACTTCGAAGCTGTCTGTGCCGGAAGTGAAATGAGTACGCAGCACATTGGTTTTAGGCAGATAACGCTGGGTAATATGGTAGGTTCCCAGCGGCTCGATGTCGAAATGTCCGCCTTTTTCCCGGTCGAGAATCCGGGCAAAGAAGGATCCCGAGTTAAAGTCCGGCATACAGCACCACTCGATACTGCCGGTTCGGCTCACCAGGGCGGCGGTTTTGCAGTTGCCGATGATTCCATAATCCAGATTATTCATCATTGTCTCCCTGTCTTATGCAGCGAACGCATGCCGTTTCGGTTATCTTGCGGCCCGAGCTGGGAGTTGGGCTCAGAAAATGCTGAACACCCGTTGCTGCGATTATTTATCAGGTTTACAAATCCCTTATCGGTTTATTTTACCTGATTATTGAAGTTTTGGAAGACTTTTTCTTTCTTGCCTTGAATGTTTTTGGATTGTTCATAAAGCCAGGCAATTGCCCTGTTCCTTTAGCATCGGCTCTGCAAATTTCGACCTGGCAGGAGTGGTCCTCTAAAGGCAATATGAAATGTAACACCAGATCGACGCCAAAGAGTTTGAACACTTGAAAAAAATTTGGGGAAAAACGATAATGTTCAAGGCCATCTGCATGAAAGCAGGCATATAATGTGATCGTAATTTCTTTATTATATTTGCTATATTTTTCTGCGGTTTTGCGGATGGCATTTCTGTAATCATAAATATCTTTCAAAAACCACTCCGTAGGGCGATGCAGTGATCTCTTTGGGTCGCCTGCATCACCTATCAGCCAGGAACCCACTGCGGCAGTTCGTGTTGATTTCGAATGCATCTGTTGGTCTTTAATGTGGGTAACATCTGGCTTTAGGCCGATCATTTTTGTTATCTGGCTGGGTACTAAATTGGCATGAGAGAAAGACAGATTAATACAAATCAATTTATCTTTCTCGTTGCTGTTGGAATAGACAAGCTTTTGGTTATTCCACTTGAAATTATTTCTGGAGTCGAATATTTTTTGCCGTTGCTTCTGCAGTGAAGCATTGGGAGCACTTTTCGGATGAAACAGTGTAATACCGAGGGGAATGGAGGTATCGGCAAGCTGTTGAATAATGTCGTGGTTGATTACAATTGCTGAATATGCGATGGTGGGTGTTGGATGAAGGGCTATGACTAATTCGGATTTGGTTCGCTTTGCGGTTGGCCAGGGCAAATTCCTGACAGCATCAAGAACTGGTATCGAAACGGGAGATGCCTGGTTAAATGAAGAATGTCCTGTAATAATGAAATTACTTTTCGTGGGAGGAAAACCCATCTTTATTATATTGCAGGAGCTTGCCAGCAAGGGTGGCTCCTTCTTGCTGGAGTAACTTGCCAGAAAAATATCTTTGTAATGATAGAGTTTAAATTTAGACATATAAGGCCCAATAGGAGAGTTGATACTATCTTTTTAAAATAAATTGAATGCTGAAAATGATGATAAACACCATTAAGAAAAGTAAACATAATGAAATTTGTGCAATTTTTTCCCAGAACAGGATTTTTCCAAACATTCTTCTGATAATTGCATCTTCAATGTCTGGTCTTTTACGGATGTATTTGAGTATTTTTAACCATCCAATGGAAAAATTATCATATTCGTCAAATACATTTCTCTGATTTTTTTCTGTATAAGAGAGAAATAGCTTTTCATAAAGCAGAATACATGCATTGCTCCCAAAAAACAAAATGATAAAGAGAATCAATGAGAAAATCTCCGTCGCAAATAAATAACTATTTCCGAAATAGGTTTCTATCATACTGCAATCCAATTTTTCCTTTTTCCCTTTCCCTTTTTACTTTGTTAACACGTACCACATTGTACCGTATTTAGCCGACAGTTCAAGGATGTTGTCTTTGATGGGGACCTCGGCTTTCTTTGTGCCGTCGGGATTGAGGGCGTAGCATGTCCATGCGGCATTTTTATTGTAGGGCCCCTGGAAAAATTTGGACAGGTCGAGTGTTCCCTCGACAGGCTCAATCTGGACGGGGGCCTTACCCCATTTGAGTCCAACGGTGCGACGGTCTTCGGAGAATTCCATCCCGGTATTTTCGCACCGGCCGCAGGCGGTGATGAGCAGTCTGGAACTGGACACATGTATTTCTTTGCCATCCAGCGCCGTGACCGTAATTGTGGACCTTTCCGGCGAGGTTGTTTTGATCCATTCCAATGATGCGGGTTTGTCGCGATGGCCCGTACTGATAAGGCAGAAGCCATTTTTGATGAAATATCGTCCCGGCTCCCAATTCAAGTTTGTTACATGCGGGATATCGCCGTTGGTTGGCCGCTGTTTCTGGGTTATTGTTTTTTCAGATTGCCCGATAACCCATGCGATTTCATTTTTGACAATGTCTTTGCAGGACAGTCCCGTTGCGCCAAACAGATTGGAGTTGTATTTGGAATGCAGGCCGGCCAGTTGGTCAAGAGCAGAGCCTTGCGGGCTTGTCAGTGCCAGCGTCATTTTAAAGTTCTGCGGAAGCAGCAGCCTTTCGCGGAAGATTAAAGCCCCGGCCGGCACAAAACCCCACTTGGCCGGGTTGGTGTCGATATCAAAATAGCTGTTCATGACTTCGCGGGTCCAGGTGTCGCCGGTGTGGGAATAGGTATAGAGCCAGACGCCGTCCCAATTCTGAGCGGCGGCAAAGGAGGCAATCATCGGCACGCATTCAGCCTGACTGTCCAGCGGGGCGGGGTGGTTGTATTCGGTTACGGTATAGGGCTTTGCAGCCAGCCGGTCACTGGCCAGTCTGAACAGCGTTGCCTCCTCCGGATACTCGCTCATGGCCTTCTGGTTGATCAGCCAGTCGGAAGAATCCCATGACCGGTTAGGGAATTGCGGGTGCTGCCAGTAGGCGTGCGAGTCGATAAAGTCCATGTCCGACTGGGCATACAGCCCCAGCGGCCCGAAGACAATCGTGCCGGTGACCATCGCCTTGCTGCCGAGATCGGTTTTGAGGTATTGCCGCATCCCGTCGAAATAAGCCTTTTCGGTCTGGGCGAAAAACATCATCCGATCGAGTTGGCGGGCCTTGGATTCTACTTCGCCAAAGACTTTCACGGTGGCATTTTCAAGCGATTCGGTTTTGTCCGGCGTGAAATCGGCCCCTTCGTGGAATCCGAGGGCTCGCACATAGAACGGCTCGCTCTGCTTGCCGAAGCTGAATCCGGTACGGGCGTTATCGTCGCTTTGGGATGCTGTGAAGGTCAGACGGTACAGCTTCCACTCCGGCCGCAGCGTAATGGCGCGATACAGGCCCAGATTTTTCCACGGATCATGGGCCTGGATGACACTGATCGATAGTGTGCGTTCTTTGGGAGCAGCGATTTCAAAGACAAGGGTGTAATCCTGTCCCTCCTGGAGTTTCAATTTGCTTTGATTGAATTGCAGATGCCATTCGGTGCCGTCGCAATGGGTCGGTTCAATCAGCAGTCCCGACTTGCCGTTATACTCAACGATAGAGGCCTTGGCTTTGGCTGTCTCGTGCTGTTCCAGTGACCAGTCGTTCGGGGCGTTGCGGTTGACCTGCCATTGACCAAAATCGCCATTAGTCAGGAGATTTTCGCTTAGCGGCTTCGAACTGGCCGACCAGGCTTCGGTCAACTTTGCGTTGGTGCTGTATTTGGACTTGAGCCAGCCATTGTACTGATTCTGGAGGATGTCGGCATAGACCGTCGGCAAGTTCGGCAGGACTTCTGCTGCTGACCACATAAACAGACTATTTTCATTGGTAATCTCGACAATCGCAATGGCCGGATCATCGGCATAGCGATAGGGGCGGTAAGCGTTCTTGCGGTCCAGCATCCGTTTGGCATAATCTTTCTGTGCCGCGACGAGTTCCGGCACGAAAATAGCAATCATCTTATCCATGCCATCCGGCGACGGCGGAAGCCCCAGACTGCGGCTGTATTCTTTGCCGACGTGCAGGTTCAAATCCGTGTAAATGCCGCGTTTTGCCAATTGGTCGATGAAATAGTCCAGCCGGTCCAGCGCCTCGGGGTGCAGGGTCTTGCCGTCTTTATCCCAGAGACCTCTTGGCCATGTCGCCGAATCCATGTGATGGCAGCGGATGGCGTTAATGCCCGCACGGGCCATCCGCTCGGCCACGAGTTCGGCAT
>JAFGQP010000373.1 GCA_016935635.1 Sedimentisphaerales bacterium | reverse complement strand
TCCAGTTCCCCGAACAGTGAAAACAGTTCTTCCTTTGACCTGCTGGCATTAACAAAACCTCCACCTATTTCAGCACTCGTATTGCCGATGATGAGCGGAATGCTTACCTGCCTGCCTGCCTTATATGCACTCTCAGCAGTTTCTACAACAAGTTTACCGTCGAGGATAGGTCCCGGATAGGTACGTGGACCTCCTTGCCCATCCGTTTCCTGTCCCCCGTCTACAACCTCCTCCACGCTCAGGGCGCGCAGCTTCGCTAATGCATCTGCATCCGTGCCTTCGATTCCATGCCTGCGAGCAAAGTTTATCCCTATCATTTCAGCCGAAACGGGGTAGAAAGGATCGGTATTTTCTTCACGAATCGGTCGACCGGTCAGAACTCCATCCCGGCCGCCGCCGGATTCACTGATTGCTTTGTGGAAAAGACCTTTCGCATCCGGTATGGTCATGAGAGAATGTACCGATACGCCGCCGGCAGAGAATCCGAAAATAGTAACGTTATCTGGATCGCCTCCGAATGCAGCAATGTTTTTCTGTACCCACTTGAGGGCGGCGATCTGGTCCATATAAGCGTAACTGCCCTTGGGTTCTTCCGGATGCTCTTTACTCAATGCAGGGAATGCAAAATGGCCGAGACGTCCGAGACGATAGTTGAAGGTCATGAGGATAACACCTTGTTTGGCAAATTGTTCCCCCGAGGAGCCCGGACTGGAACTGCTACCACCTACGAAGGCACCGCCGTGGATCCACACCATGACCGGCAGTTTTGCTCCTGATTGGGTACCGACAGGACACCATAAACTGAGATACAAGCAATCTTCCGAGGAACCCTCCGCAATTGATCCAGTACCGCGGGACCAGCCTGCCTGCGCACAACTTGCGCCAAACTCAGTTGCATCACGCACTCCCTCCCATGCAGGCATGGGCTGAGGCGGACGCCAGCGTAATTCGCCAACCGGCGGAGCAGCAAAGGGAATCCCCTTGAAGCTGGAAACATCTCCTTCAGTCACGCCGCGCACGCTTCCGGAGGCAGTACGAACCGTCGGCGATGCTTGCGGAGCTGCATGAACATTCGTTTGCTGAGCACATAAACTCAAACCAATTATAATGGCCAATGCGTTTTTCATGATAATCACCTCATTTATTCATATATTGTTCATCATCGACATGTTCCATCCATTCAACGGTTGACCCATTGGAGGGAGCGGAGATTGCTACATGCGACATGGGGCTGTTTGGGGCAGCTCCATGCCAATGACGCTCATTCGCTGGAATCCAGACGACATCACCCGGTACGATTTCCTGAATAGCTTCACCTTCAGATTGA
Source organism: Sedimentisphaerales bacterium (assembly GCA_016935635.1). Taxonomy (GTDB): domain Bacteria; phylum Planctomycetota; class Phycisphaerae; order Sedimentisphaerales; family Anaerohalosphaeraceae; genus Anaeroglomus. The sequence goes on along the minus strand of JAFGQP010000373.1, from coordinate 20,333 downwards.
ACCAGACCACGCCCGGAAATGACAATGAGGGTCTGTCCCAAAGGATGGGCATGCCATGCCGTACGTGCCCCAGCTTCAAAATTCACAATGCCTCCGTGATAGCTGTCCGGTATTTCTGATGAGAATCTGGATTCGACTGTGACATTACCGGTGAAATAATCTTCCGAGGCTTTTGTCGGCTTTCCATTTCTGATGACCTTAACAGACTTCTGGTCCACAGAAGGATTGATTCCGAGTAGGTCGTTGAGAATCACAGAGGCTCTTTCTGCACTTTCCACACTGACTTCTTGTCTGAGTACTACAACAAAATGGTCAAGTTGCGCTTTGCTAAAGCCCATATTCATGGAAATTCTAAGATGAGCTTTGAGCTGTGGCTCTGTACCTGACATCGCTGCCAGAATACTGATGGTCACCAGTTCGCGTTCCTGATGGTTGAGAATATCTCGGTAAAAGATATCTGCAAAAAGATGCTCTACTAAAAACTGGTCAATGATAGGTGTAAACACTGGATACCCGCTCGTGCGTTTCGATATATCCCTGCCAACAAGAGAGTTTCGAACCTTATGACCATAGGCATTCTTATCGAAATCGGCGGGCACAGGAGTTGCCTCTTTGCCTGCTTTGTCATTTATCCCTTGCTCTTTGCGCTGATCCAGAACGGCCATGTAAGCATCGATGCCATTCAAAGCACGCGGAAAACCAGCATACGCATAGGTATGTATCAGAATTTCCTTAATTTCATTGATTGTTAGTCCTGCATCCATTCCCTCATTGAGGGCTGTTTCCAGCTTCGGGATGTTTCCACTTGCAGTGAAGGCCCCAATGGGAATAATTTTTTCCTGCCGGGCACTTAATGTTTCGTTTGTCTCAGCCAGCGTTTTCGAAATACTCGTCATGCAAATCACTGCGATAACCCATACGGGGAGGATTCTTTTAATCGTTTTCATGTTTTTTCCTATCCAGTTAAGCAATGCCAGGTTTAGTCCAATCCTTTCTTTTTGAGCCAGTTGGACATAAGGTCTGCAATTTCCAGATTATTCAAATCTGAGAACGGAAAGTGCGTATTTCCGTGAATACCGATCTCCGGTAAATGTACGACTGTGACATCCCCACCGTAACGATTCACAGTCGCTGCCCACAACCTTGCCATCTCCAGTCGTACCCTCCAGCCATCCTGTCCTGGATTTGTCGACGGTTTCTCAGGGATGTAGTCTCCATAATAGATGACGATCGGAATCCTGGTTAGCTTCATAAAGCTGGCCAATGGGATGCCAACTCCCTCAAGAGTACCACCAGAACTGAACTTCGGTTCCGGGACCTCCTGCTCCGGGAAGACGAAATTGCTGCCAGGTTCATAGGCGACAACCGCACGGATATTCGCGCTCTTGATCACAGTTTGCCAGCCCATGCCGCCGCTGTGTGAATGAGTTACAAGAATTCCCTGGCCTATCTTGTCGAACAGTGCCGCAACAGCATCCGAGTTCACATTGATGTCGATGGGACCTGTATCCGGGGTCATTTGCCGGAAGTATTGCTCCAACGATTTCAGATCCTTGTCGAACTGTACATCGGAGAAAAAATCGGGCCAGATACCAACCCGGAAAGTATTGAACCATTTTTGCTCATCAGGCACGGGTGTTATGGTCATCGGCTGAGTGCTTCGCCCGGCATTGCCCCGACGTGGTTGATCCAGCACATAGACCCCAAAGCCACGCCGTATAAAAATGTTCTGGTAGCCCTCACGGCCGTCCGGCGTGGTCTCCCAGGTCTTTGAGAACTGCCCGAAGCCATGCCAAAGTACAAGAGGCAATTTCCGGGCCTTTTCTGGGATCTGATAAAATACATATGCGTGGTCTCCGTGAAATGTCTGTCCTTCGGGTGTCATTTTAACAGGATCGAATGTTCCGGAGTTGGGGATCACAGAACCGCCGACGGCAAAACTCCCTTGCTCCTGAATGACCAATGGTGCAAGTTTGCTGCTTTGATGAGTGACTCTGCAGGCGGTAAGGCTCACGCTGATGAAAGCCAGGGCCAGCGTGACGATTATCTTTTCAAGCTTACTATTCATGATTCGCTCCCTGAGTTGATCGCTTTTTCGAAAAACTGAGTCAACTTACCCATCGCTTGGTTCACATATTGGGGTTTCCAATAGGTTTCGATATGGGTTGCACCGTCAATCAAAAATAACTCTTTACTGTTGGAGTTGTGAGCTTCTTTAAACGCATCTAACGTCATATACAGTGAGTCCGCTCTGCTGCCTGCCATCATCAGTAATGGTTGATTGATCAAGTCCATATTGCTGGCGGCATCAAAATTCATTAAATCAAGTAGACTGCTCATGGTGTACTTGAACGTCGAGTTGGGGTGGGCGTGAGTCTTCCAGTAGTATTCAAAGCCTTGGCGATACAAATCAAACGGTAACTTGGCAATTTGTTCATCGGTCAGCTTGGTATCGGCCGCATAGATAACCTCGCCTCCGACCGCCTCTTGCGCACGAGCGTCCGAGGCTTGCTTTAAACGTTCCTGTATGGTGGATACTTGCGAGTCCATGTAACCGTTTCGTCTTACCCGGCCGGAATTAAACATGCTCAACGTGGCAACTGCTTTAAACCGCTTGTCAGTTTGGGCCGCTTTCAAGGAATAGCCGCCACCTCCACAGATGCCTAGTAAGCCTAAACGGTTACCATCGACGCCAGCATACTGCGTGATAAAATCAGCCATGCCATGAATATCCTCAATCCGGTTGGCCGGTTTGTCCACATTGCGGGGAAGACCGCCGCTGGCACCTTGATACGCCGCATCCGCAGTAATGGTGATGTAGCCTTGTTCAGCCAGGCGATGGGCATACAGGCCTGCGACTTGTTCTTTCACGCCGCCATTGGGGTGAGCCACCACCACTGCTGGATATTTTTTACTTGGGTCATAGTTGGCAGGGGTATAAACATTGGCCGAAATATCAATACCATTAAGTTTGTAAGTAACTGGATGGATATTGACCTTGCCTTTTACATTTTCGGCAATCGCTCCGTCATAGCACAGAGTAAATGGATTTAGTTTATAGTCCGCTGCCATTGCCGATCCTGATACAATATTAATAATTATTGTTAATAACAACGATACAGTTTTCAAGCTATACATTTTTTTTCCTAATCTTTGCCTGCTATGTTGGTTAAAAACGGCTCGTTCAGATTTTGCATATCAACAACCGTTTTCAGCGTCTTGGGGGTGAGCGTCTGCTCAGATCCTTTCGTTCAGGTGTCCTGATCACTTGCTGAGGTAAGAGAGATAGCTGAAAACAGCCAAAACGAGATAAACTGAGTTTTCATAATTTCACCTTTGCTTCCTGTATAAACATTATGGGTTCCTCTAAAAATTGATTGAATTTTGTGCAATTGTTTGCCCGTTTGGTATAGTTAGCTCATTGACAATTAAATCACAGTATTTAACTTCATGGAGATTGTTTCGATGATGCAGGCAGGACTTTTTGACTGGCAAACACGGTTTGAACAACTGGATAACGGCGGCAATCCGCTGGTTAAGCTCAACGAAGTTGTTAACTGGGAATTGTTTCGCACCGATCTTGAAGCCGTTCGTGATAAGGACCGCAAGTCCAATGCCGGGCGTAAGCCGTTTGATGTCATTTTGATGTTCAAAATCCTGATCCTGCAATCGCTGTACAATCTGTCGGACGATCAGCTTGAGTTTCAGATTCGTGACCGTTTGTCCTTCATGCGTTTTCTGGGGTTGGGATTGGGCGATACCGTACCGGATGCCAAAACCATCTGGCTGTTTCGTGAACAGTTGACCGAGGCAGAACTGATTAAAACGATCTTTGATCGATTTGATCGTTTCCTTCGAGCCAACGGTTTTACGGCTAAAAAGGGCCAGATCGTCGATGCCAGCATCGTGGCGGCACCGCGTCAGCGAAACAGCCGGGATGAAAACAAGCAAATCAAAGACGGTCAGGTTCCCGAGGACTGGACCGACAATAAGAAACGCCAGAAAGACACCGATGCTCGCTGGACACAGAAGAACGGCAAAAATCATTACGGTTATAAGAATCACATCGAGATAGATGTCGAACATAAGTTGATTCGTGAGTACGAAGTGACGCCTGCTTCGACCCATGACAGTCAAGTGTTTGAAAAACTTCTGGATGAAGCCAATACCCGTCGCGATGTGTGGGCCGATTCGGCCTACGGCGGCCAGGCACATCGTGAGCTTTTGTCGGAGCGGGGTTTTCGTGGGCATCTTCAACGAAAAGGCTGCCGCCATAAGAAACTGACCGAGCGTGAGAAACAAGGTAACCATACGCGTTCGAAAATCCGCAGTCGGGTCGAGCACATCTTCGGTGTGCAGGCTCAACGAGCCGGGAGTTTGATTGTCCGAACAATTGGTTTGATACGAGCGAAAGCCAAGATCGGTTTGCGCAATCTGGCCTACAATATCGACCGATACAGATTGTTGGCGACCCGATAGCCGCCACGGGTGCGGCCGGTGGGCGAAAAAGCCCAATGGCAGTAACCATGGGCCAACAATAACATGGCTCAAAAAGCCAGAAATACTGATATTTTGAAATACTGTGCTCAAAATTGTCCCAGAAAATGTTAATTGAACTTATTAGCTTCTAAAATCGAATTCTTAGAGGTTGCCTTATGTATTTAATCGAAGATTTCCCATTTAAGAAGGGATTTCCATCGCCATCCGGGTTGTGACGGCTCCGAAAAAATGCTCAAGAGCATCCTCCCTTTCAGCCATCGCTGAGCTGGCATCAGTTGTGATCTGGATCAGCCAGTGTCGAATCATCATCACAGCATCCCATTTTTGTGATATTGTCAAAGATCTTTGTCATCATCCGGCGGAGCAGAATTTTCAATGCATCCTGTTTCACCCGTTCGATCGCATCTAATGCCTGCTTTTTATAGTCATCGAGCAAGGCATGTATACTTGAATCCAAAGCGGCTGCGGGAACGACCTCGGCAATCGCCGAAACCAATTGCTCCTCCTGGTTCGATTTTAGCCAAAGTTCCTGCAAACGCTGTGCATCGTCGGCATGAGAACAGATCATCGCTACTGCCGGCACAATAGAGAAACAATCCGGCGTGTTTGAATCGTTGGGATATTTCCAGTCCATCCAGTCATCGCGAATCTGGTAGGCAATCCCAAGTGCCCGACTGTAGGTGTCCAGTAAATTCAGGAGTTCAGGCGGGGCATCTGCCAACACTGCACCTATTTTCAGCGCAACTGCAAAGGCGGGTGCAGTTTTTTTCTCGAAAATCTCAACGATTTGATCGACCGTAAGCGGCTTGCGTTCCCTACGCCAACTGAGTTCATCGCCCTGGCCTAAACAGAGCGTTTTATGCCCGGCCGAAGCTATCGAAAAAATCGATTGTGCCTGCTCCGGAGTTACCTCAAGCTCGCTAAGTAAGCGATAGCCCTCGCCAAGTAAATAATCACCGGTGTTTAATGCAATCGGGACACCGTACTCGGCGTGAATGGTTTTTTGATCATATCGATAGGCATCCTGATCTTCAATATCATCGTGGATCAGGGAAGCCTTGTGAAAACACTCCACTGCAACAGCAGCCTGCCGGACGGTTTCAGGCAGATCAGCCACATTGAGCCCGGTTAACGTCGCCACAGTTCCGGCAAGCAGAATCGGACGCCATCGTTTACCATATCCGGCCATCCAATCCATCGCAACGGTTACAACGGCTCCTTCGGACGGATTAAAGAATGCCTGCAGTTGGTCCGTTTCGAACAAGATGCGAACCGCCTGCTTGAGCGGTTCGATCGTAACGGACACGCCGGATGCATCCTGAAAATCATCCAAAATTTCCGTGATCCAATCCTTATCAAAACGTGTATCCTTGCAGCCTTCTTTCAACAGCGGTACCGCGATGCCCGGAACGGCTCCGGCCTCCATATATGGAAATACTCGTTCGAGTACAGAAAGACAACTGACACCGATGATCCCTTCGACCTGCCCTGTCTGGATCAGTGCCATAACCACAGGTGATCCCTCTGCTATCAATACCGTGTAGCCAAGGTCCTCGGCTTGGCGACAGAGCGAATCGATCACGCAACGGCCGCAATGTCTGCACAACAAACCATACTCATCAAACATGGCCGGGCAGGATTCGGAATGCTTCAAACACTGTGGAAGCAGGAGCAGGCGTTTTTGAAACGGCAGTCGGCGTACGTTCGACCGCCACATTTCATTATTGAGCACCACCGCAGCATAGTCATGGTATTTCGGATCAACTTCATGCTCGGCACAAAACTGATCGATCAAATTGCGCAGCGTCTCCATCGACACCGGTGGCGCCATGTCGCAACCGGCGGCAAATTCAGTGGCCTGCTGTTTGATCATATCCCGCTGTTCTTTGCGAGCGGGAATACCAGCATCCGTTTGTTGCTCAGTTTTTGACTGTTCCAATGGCAACATTTTCGTTCGTGGTTATTTGATCTTGTTTTTATTTCATTCATTGCACAACTTTGACACACATCATCCGATCTTGATCCTGGATCAGCAATTTGCCAATGTCAAAACGGCGAAGATAGGAAGTACCTTTACAATGAAACATCCATCATTACCAAATACCATGCTGTCAATTCTTACATATCTTTGCTTACTTCGCCTTGACGTCATAACAGAACAGGATGTCCTGGTCACGCACGTAAAGTTTGCCATTAGCGATGACTGGATGCGCCCAGGCGGGTGGCCTTCTACGGTCCGGCTGCTCAAAACGCCCACGCTCGATGTATTTTGTTGGGTCCGGCTCGATCAGGAGCATGGTTCCGCTTTCCATGCGATAATATAATCGTCCATCCGCCATTGCCAGCGAACCTTTCGCACGGCGACCGGCGCTCTGGCGCTGATCCCACATGACTTTGCCGGTCTTGAAATCGAGACAGACCAGTGCACCGCCTTCATTGCCGCCGGTGGCGCCGTAGAGGTAACCATCATGTAGAATCATGCCGCCATGGTGGTTTTGCATGTCAGTTGTGGCATAGACTTCTTCTGCCTTGATAGAACCATCCGCATCCTTACTGAGCTTGACCAGCCCTGCTCCCGCGCCATAGGCCGAGGAGGCAAATACCATACCCTCATGGAATAGTGGCGTCGTGCAGTTAAGACCCATACGGTTAGCCGGTTTGTCATATCGCCACAGGAACTTTCCATCGGACACCGCAAATCCGACCAGCGCATTTGAGATGAGTTGTACGTACTGACGCTGACCTTCAAAGTCAATAGCGATAGGCGAAGAGTAGGCGGCCCTGGGACCTCCGGAACCGCCAAAACCACCCTGGGAACCGTTATAGTTCTGGGAACTACCTGATATCTGGCTGGTCATACCTCCATCAAAACCTGTATCCGCCTGCCATACCTGACCGAGCGAATCTTTAAAAGTCTCTGACGATCCGGCATTAATACGTATCGCACCTGATGAAGACTCGGCATCTGTTGTTCCCTGAGGTATTATTTCTATCGCTTTAATTGCCGGATTTTCGACTTTGGGCGTGAAAACAATTCGAAATTCCTGGTTAGTTACTTCAACAGGTACAGTTTCGATATACGCGCGGTTGCGACCTCCGGTTTTGGCCCATACATCAAAGTCCTTGATTTCGTGTCCCTGAACATTATAGGAAAAAACACGCTGGCCGGGGCCGGTAATACCCTCATAGGTCTCGGCGAAGTAGAGCTTAGCCAGATATTTGCCATTGGGAACCTTGCAGGAAAAAGCTCTCATCGAAAAATGCTCGCTGGTGAACAAGCCCGAATCCTTGGTTCCGGTGATTGTCGTAGCCGAGGTGCTGCTGCTTGAGCCAGGTGCAGAAACGGCTTCAGAATCACTGGACATCCGGGCCTTCCAGATCGTTTCGCCGGTCAACTTGTTCAGGGCAACGAGGACCGCTTCATCGCTGCCCGGAGTGCAGATGACCTTATCGCCATCAATGAGGGGGGATTCGCGGTAGCTCCACATGGGCACGCGGCCGCCGAACTCCTCCGTTATGCTGATTTGCCAAATAATTTTGCCGTCCTCGACCTGCAAACATGCCACGTTACCTCCAAGGCCTTCCACATATAACCGTTCGCCGTCGGTCGTCGGCGTACACCCGGGCCCCTCTTTTGCCTGGGAGGGGCCTTGCCGGAAAGCCGGCCCAAGAGGCGTTACCCAGATTTCGCTGCCATCCTTCTCGGACAGGGCCCAGACAACTTCCTCATCATCGCGATTGCTCATAATGAATATTCGCCCGCCAGCAATAGCCGGAGCGCTGTCACCGCCACCAAGATTGTCGATTCTCCAAGCAAGTGTTGGGCCATTTTCAGGCCATTGCTTGAGGAGGCCCGTGTCCGGTGACTTGCCGTCCCGGTTCGGCCCTTGCCATTGCGGCCAATCCGCGGCCAAGCTGGTGCAAACGAGGATCACTAAAACTACTGCTACGGCTACCAAAGTTTCTCTAATCTTCATCTTCGACTCCTTTAATTGATTGATAAGAACTTTCATTAGCGTCTTTACGCATTTTTACACACACTTCATCCGATTTTGATCTCGAATCTTACCTTTCTCATATTGTTGTGGTTATTTCTGTGCATCTGAGTTTCTCCGAGTAGCCATCGGGATACCATCTTTAACCACATCGGCGATCCAAATTTCGTGATGCCAAGCCCCGTATACGCGCTCGATAGCCATGCGGCTCATATCGGGAGCCGACCAACCGCACCAGGCAAAAGAACCATCAAATATCTTGGTTGCACTTCTTGTCTCCATATCATAGATCCACAGCCCTCCCTGCAAATAACACCCGATAGCCAACCTCTTACCGTCAGCCGACCAACAGATGCACGGCGACCCGTATCTACCAGGCCCTGACCAAGATGCTTCAACTGACTTGTCGGTCAAATCCACTATCTTAAATGTGCCGGTCTTCTTTTCGATGAATGCGATGAATTTCTCGTCGGGCGATAAGACGGGAAATTGTGATTCGCATGCGTACACTTCCTCCGGCTTCGTGTTGTCGGGATCTGTCGATATGGAATAGACCATATTGTCCAGACGGCTGTGATAATACAACCTCTTTGAATCATCGGACCAGTTCGGCCAGCCACCATTGGCAAGAAACCGTGGACGCTCTGTACCGTCGGCTCTGATAATCCAAACCTCTTCTTGTTTCCATGACTGACGCGTCCCCTCTGCCGGCAATGCCAAGTCCTGCATGGACAAGAATTGTCGGTCACGAATATACAGGATATACTGTCCATCGGGAGACCAGGACGGATCTTTGCCGGGCACGGTCAAAAGACGAGTCTTACCCGTTCCGAGATCAACAATCTCAATACCGCTGGCACCAAGTACACCTCTGCTGTAAGCCAGATGGATACCATCCGGTGAGAAGCTCGGATGAAAACCTTCAGCAACAACACGCTTGGCCCGCTCAGCGAGCTGACGGTACTGCCTGTCGGCTTCTTCCATGCTTTTGAAGGCCGTTCCCAGTGGCGGCTTGTCCTGAGGATGCCAATATCCATTCAGCCACAAACTGTTGGAAACATGCTTGGCCGCCAATTCATTGAAACGCATCTGATTCATCAGACCCGAATTGAGCATGCTGTCGTATTCGGTCTGAGCTTTCTCGTAATCACCCTGTGCCAGCAGAACACAGAATAGATTGAAATGGTACATTGGTTCGTCCGGGTTGATTCTCAGGCATGTCTGAATGTCGACTAGGGCATCAGGGTATCTTCCCATTCGCCTGAGAGTCTGATGACGCTGGTCATGAAGATCTGCCAGACGGCTGTCACGTAACGTTATCAGACTTATGGCTCGGTTATGGTCTGCAACAGCTTCGCTGAGCAATTCACTGTCATTGGAGGTCAGGGATAGTTCACGCCGGGCAATGGCGCGAAGTGAATAGCCCATCGGATTTTTTGGCTGGCTGCCAATCATTACAGATGCATCTGTCTCCATATTATGATATTGGCCAAGTGCATAATAAGTCAGGGCACGTGTCCGGCGAGCACTGAAATGGGAAGGTTCTATTTGCAGTGCATCATCCAGCCACCCCAGAGTTCCCTGCACGGTCTGTGCTATTATGGCACGCAGAACATAAGCCTCGGGGGTTCTCGGAAGTAACTGCTCTCCATGCTGGAGGTGAACTTCTGCTTTATCCTTCATGTGAGGATCGTCAGCAGCGGATTCAAGATAAATCCGTGCGAGAAGAAAATGGGCGTTGGCTGCGATTTCAGACCGTTCATTCAGCAACTTGTGCAACTGTTCGACACTGGCGTCGGGATTCTGCAGTTCCAGCAATATACGCGCATTCAGAAGCCCGGCCTCCGGGCCAACGAACCGGCTGGGAAGAACGGTGTTGACTTCGGCTAATGCCCGCTCATAGTCACCGCTGGTGACCAAATCTTCGACCAGGGCGATTGTCTGGAGTTGGTCACCCCGGACTCGCTCAGTCCTAAAACGCGTGTAGACACCAGCGATAAGTAGTGAGCCTACGAAAATAACCGTCGCAGCTGACCACGTAAGTACTTTCGTTCGATTTCTTCGCAGGAATTTCTGAATGCAGTAGATCGCGCCAGGTGAAGATGCCGTTATTGGTTCCTGCCGTAAGTGCCGCTCAATATCTTCGGCCAAGGCGTGCACAGTCTCATATCGGTGTGTCCTGTCCTTCTCCAGTGTCTTCATCACGATCCAGTCCAGATCGCCGCGTAACAGTTTCCTTAAGGCTTCCGGTGCCACCTTGCGGTGCTTGGCAACTTTAGTGAGAGCTTCTCCAAGAGTCGTGACTCTCGTAGAAGGACGTATCGGCTCCTCTTCCCGTATGATACGCTGCATCTCTCCATAGCCTTTACTCAGCAGGTACTCCGAATCAAATGGCGTTGTGCCCGTGAGCAGTTCGTAAAGCAGTACGCCCAGCGAGAAGACATCCGTCCGAGTATCAACATCCAGCCCGCTCATCTCAGCTTGTTCCGGACTCATGTACTCCGGCGTGCCGATCATCTGGGCATACCGAGTGAAAACTGTTTTTTCGGTCAGTCGCTGATTCAGAGCCTTGGCAATCCCAAAGTCAATCACCTTGGCTACGGGCTTACCATCATGAAGCGTAACCAGAACATTGGAGGGCTTGATGTCCCGGTGAATGATCCCCCGCTGATGAGCATGCTGAACAGCTCGACAGACAGAGACGAACAATTCCAGACGTTCTTGTGTGGTCAAGCCGTTCTTATCACAGAATTCAGTAATTGTCAGACCTCGAACCAGTTCCATAACGAAGTATGGCCGCCCGGTCTCAGTTGTTCCCGCATCCAGCACGGTCGCAATATTGGGATGATCCATCATCGCGAGAGCCTGACGCTCTGCCTCAAAGCGGCCGATGACTTGTTTGGTATCCATCCCCAGCTTGATGATCTTCAAGGCAACACGGCGGGACATTGGCTGCTTTTGTTCAGCCATGTATACAGTCGCCATGCCGCCTTCGCCGATCTTATCCAAGAGTGTATAGCGATCAATGACTACCCCAGGACCTTCGAGCATACACGAACCATCAATTGCTGACCCTGCATCCAGTTCGGGCGATGGAAGTAACCCATTCACCTGTTCATAGGACATCAGCAGAGATTTGACCTCTGCCCGAAGTGTCTCGTCATTACCGCACGCCTTATCCAGATACTCGGCACATTTCTGTGAGTCCACGCAATCGAGTGCCTCAGCGAATATAGATTTGGCGTCAAGCGGTTCAGGACTCATTGATCTGCCTCGTTTTTTGTGCCATTAGATTGTGGCAGCTGTTTTTGGACAACGAACCATTAAGGTGCTATAACAGAGGCGCCCTTAATACTTCTGACCTTTAATAACTCTTGTACAAACCGGCAACTGTCCGATCTTGCTTTATCCTACTTGGCCAGGTCTGCAATTTCCGTGCTGGTCAGTGCCCGTCTGTAAATCCAGACGTCATCGATCATGCCATTATAATAGCGCATTAAACTGTAATGGACTCCAATTCGGACATCTTCGGATAAACTGGTATTTACAAGGCAGGGAACAGCACCTCCGGTTGTTTCCAATATGCCGTCCACATAAAGTCTGGCTTCCGAAATATCCGTTGAGCCGTCATTTTCCAAAACCACCGCAACATGATGCCAGTTACCATCGGTCAGGAGAGTTGTCCCGTAGATATTTCCGCCGGACACTTCGGCACGCAGGGTTCCATTTTCGTTGACTCGAATAACCCATCTGGCGCCTGTCGTATTCGTACCCCAGCCCAGAATCTCGCCCGTTACCGCCAAAGGCTTTATCCACGCACAGCAGGTTCGACTGGCGGAGCCGATGATGCCCTTGTAACCGGCGATTTGAACATAGTCATTGGTGCCGTCAAAACTCAGGGCGCCGCCGGCATGGCCTGCCGACCAGACTGGTCCGTTGGTCAAAGTGCCCGGCCGGGAATAAACGGAATTATCGTAAGCAGTGGTCCCATTGGTTTCGTCGAGTTTCAAATGAAGCTGTATAGTCTCATCGACCAGCCAGCGATTAGCCAGAACAACAAAGTCATTCAAATCTATATTGCGGTCTCCATTAAGATCGGCACCGTTGCAGGCGGGAGTATCGGAACATCCCTGCATCAGCCAGTGTGCCGCAAGGTTAAGCAGGTCTGCAAGGTCTGCATAAAAGCCTGATCCAGTCACCAGTTCAATGCCGGTTCCGTTGACAGGATCGAGGTTCCGGCTGTATTGCTTATCTGTAGCGTTATTCCAGTGTTCGTGAACACCAAGACTGGCCAGACGAGATCCCGTGCTGGCGGGATCGTAGAAGCTGCCCGAGGGCGGGTTGTTTGCCTGAGCGGCTTCATGGAGATAATTATCGACGCCCTGACCGGAGCAGTTGTTGTTCAGCAGCGGTTCATTCCGCAGGAAGTCCAACATGACCGAATCGATTGCAATGGAGTCCTGCGACGCAAACACGCTGGCGGTCCAATTGTTGCCAAAGGAGTTGAAGCGAAGCACCGGGGTGATCGCATTGTCGGAACCATAGAGACCATCCACCAGGTACAGCAGCGTCTTGCCGCCTAGTTGCGGGTGGCCAATGAGATCGACAATTGGGTTATAGGTGCCCATGGCATTATTGCGAAGGCCGAAGTTGTGCAGGGGCGAGGGCGTCCAGCCGCCGTTCCACGGGAAATAATTGGCATTCGTTCGCCAACAGATAGAGCCAAACCAGTTTTTGCCGCTCGCGGTAAAACCGTACATACTATGCCCTGAGAACAGGGCCAAATCGATCAGATATTTGGCTTCGGTCACGCAGGTTGGCAGATAAGCCGTGGCATTGTTCACGGGGCTTACGCTCGGATTGGCGAAGTGGACGGGAGAAGCGGGGTCATAGACCGCACCGATGCGGCCGTTGCTCGTGGTATTGGCAACGAACCTCACATTCTGGAAATCAGGGTCCGCATCCCCGTGTATCCGATTGTAGAGCGGATCAGCAATGGCCCGCGAGGCATCATAAATGGTGACATTTGATCCGGAGACACCTGCATTATTGAAAAGTTGAGCAAGCAGAGATTGAATCATCTGCGGGCTTGGCATGCGGCCGTTGCCCCCATAAGCGGGGCCGTATCCCTCCTCGTTCAGGTTGATCTTGATTGCGATCTTTTCGCCCGGCTGGTAGCCGACGTCACCAGCACCGTGAGTGCGATTAAAATAGCGAAAGATGGCATCCCAGGCGGCAGTATCGTCCCACTGCCCGGTTAGAGCGCGCAGACTTCGTGAAACCATATCATCCACCACCTGCGGATTTAGATTCCGGTCCTCCCACCAATAGCCAGTCACACCGTCCCACGTTGCCGCACTGGGATCATGTATCCACACAACCCGACCGGGATGAATACCTTTGCCAACGCCGATCGGGCTATTCGGGGGATCACTCGGAACAAACGCCGCAAGAGCACGGGTATCGGCGGTAATGCTGAACGACCACCAGATAGCCCCCACCGCCACTACTGCAAAAAATCCGGCAGCCACGTAACGGGATCGGCCCATCAGACGTTTAGCCTTGCGATACGCCAAGCTCGACACGACTATACCGGTTAGCCAGACCACAAAAGCCGAGGCCAGGGGAAAAGCCGCCCGCTGACATGGATAGGCGGCTCGTGAAGGCTTGGGGATCACTCGAATCAGGAACCACACAGTTGCCGCCAATCCTGTAAGAGGTATCAACCACCTCAGCCAACGCGATTGCCCCTCTTGCTTGGGAGGTTCCCTTGTTTTTGGTGAATCGACAGAGCCGGCTGTCTGCCTTGAAACAACTTTTCCGTCATCTTCCAAAGGCCCTGTTTCCCGCGATGTCTCATGTGTGTTCATTAGTACTGCCCCTGAATATTTTTCTATGCGATGCTGCTCGAAATAGTCTGCAATATGTAAGTTTCCATCATATCCTAATACATAACACGCAACCTGAGGACATCCGATGAGCCGTCTTTTACATTTACATATCAACCCTATCGGGAAATAAGCCATTCAAGCTCGGCTTCTATAAGTACATGCGAAATTTCGGGCAACAGAGTGCACGCAAAAGCTGTAAAAATGAAAATTTGTTTCAGAACGGCTGCATACGCCCAATATATAGCTCATCAAGCCTTATCGATAGTCTACAAGGTTTATTGCGAACGCGACGTCTCGTGTCCGGATATCTCACGACGCAGCCAAGCCCGTGCATAGGACAGGTACTTCGCTACTGTTCGTCGGCTAATTCCTTGAATTTGTGCGACCTGATCAAGGGTAAGGCCGGAGAAATAGTGCAATTTGACCAACTCTGCTACGGCTTGATCCCGGGTCGCCAGCTTGTCAAGGGCTTCGCTTACTGTAATAATATCGTCTGAAGGACCAGTTATGGAAATGGTCAACTCATCCAGATTCACCCTCTCATATTCGCCGCCGCGTTTCTGACTTTGCTTGCGTCTCGCGTTTTCAACGAGGATTCTACGCATCGCCTCTGCAGCCGATGAGAAGAAATGGCCCCGATTATCCCATTTTACCGGATCACTACCGAGCAGACGAATGAAGGCTTCGTGCACAAGTGCTGTCGCCTGAAGAGTGTGACCTGCCGGTTCTTTGGACATTTTTCGAGCAGCGATATATCGCAGCTCTTCATATACCAAAGGAAGCAACTCATCGGAAGAACGGAGGTCTCCCTGCTCTATTGCATTCAGAATTCTCGTTACATCACTCATAATTCTTTTCGTATCTGGACACGATATATTTATCACCATTAATATACCCAGAATTAAGACATAAAGCAAGTAATGCCACCTGTCTAAATGCGATCCCTTTACTACGCATCGCCCTGTGAGATTTTAGAGAAAGGACAGACTCCTTTTCCTACTTCCAAGGCATATAAAACACTTAGTTTGCACGCTTCGTAATCAGGGATTTGATAAACACCAAAGCCGAGTATGGGCATTTCCACGCCATTGTGTAAAATTACTGTTTTCATAAGCTTCTTCCTTAATATGTCTTAGAATGCATCTTCCATGATCTGTAATGCATCTTCCTTGCCAATTGAGGTCAAGATACCCAAGTTGCCTCTTTCCACAGCTTTTTCTGCCATGACTTCCAGGTCCTCTTGCTTTACATCCGCATCACGCAGGCTGGCTGGCATTTTGATGCTGGCATAGAACACCTCCAGCTTTTTAATACCCGCTTCGGCTGCCTTGGCATCGTCCGCTTCTTGAACATCCATGACATTCCGGGCAAATCGTGCAAAAACCGGCAGGTGTTCAGGGGCGGTAAGCAGGGTATAACGCATCCATGACGGGGTTAGAAGAGCCAACGTATGGCCGTGTGTCATATCATACATGCTTGATAGTTCATGTCCCATGCCATGAAGCGGAAATGGAAATCCGGGCTTGCCAAGCATAAATTGAAAACCCGCCAGCGCCATCGAACTTGCCCACATAATATTGGCGCGAGCATCATAATCCTGCGGGTCGGCTAGTATTTTAGGGGCGTCCTCTATCACGACCTTCATCACACCCTCGTTCATCCGGTCCTGGACCTTTGTATTATGGACTTCAGGGGTGAAATATTGTTCCATGAGATGACATAGAATATCTGCCACACCTGCCATCGAATGATGTTCGGGTACCGTATAGGTGTATTCAGGGTCAAGAATGGAAAACTTGGGATTAAGCAGCGGGTGCATAAGTACTTTTTTCTTGTGATCTTCACCCACGGTGATGACCGCCCCCATATCTAACTCAGAGCCAGTTCCCGCCATCGTCAGGATCGTTGCCAACGGTGCCGCTGCGGCAATATCAGAGACACCCGACTCATTAACAAACAGATCGGTAACTGGGCCGTCATACTTGACGCCGGCAGCAATGGCCTTACAGGCATCCAGGGTCGAACCGCCCCCGACAGCCAGAATGAAATCACAATTGTTTTCCCGATAGAGGTTAATACCTTCTTGGACACTCTCGATTCGCGGATTCGGCTTGATCCCGCTTAACTCCACATGTTCAAGGTCGGCCTTGCGTAACTGCTCAAGGGTTGCATCGTAGATGCCGTTGCGTTTAATGCTTCCGCCACCATAAGCCAGCAGCACCTTCGAGCCGTCATGCGTCTTAATGGTCTCGCCAAGAACATTGATCTGCCCCTTACCAAAGTAGGCGATGGTTGGGATATTGTAAACAAAATTGTCCATGTTTATTCTCCTGTATTTCAATTTTGGAGTAAAGATACTCCACCTGTAACTATTTCAATTCAAAGTTACCAGATCGTCAAACGTTCCAGTTTCTCCGAATAACAAGCACCAACGATGGTGATCTGAAAAGTAAATTTATTTTCCTGCTCTGGCAGCAAGGTGTTGGGGATAACGATCACCAAAAATTTGTATATTTGACAGAGCTTCGTTTAACTCACTAAGTTCACGATCCGTTAATTCAACATCTGTTGCGCCAAGGTTTTCTTCTAAACGATGAAGTTTCGTTGTCCCCGGAATTGGGACAATCCAGGGCTTTTGAGCAAGCACCCATGCAAGGGCAATCTGTGCTGGTGTTACACTTTTGCCTGCAGCAATATCATGAATCATATTCACCAGAACTTGATTCGCTTCTATATTCTCAGGAGTAAATCTCGGTACAATACTGCGGAAGTCTGAACTGCCAAACGTTGTATTCTTATCAATACTTCCAGTCAGAAAACCCTTCCCCAAAGGGCTAAACGGCACAAATCCGATACCAAATTCCTCAAGAGTCGGCAATAATTCCTCTTCGGGTTGCCGCCACATCATTGAATATTCGCTTTGGATTGCTGTCAATGGCTGTACGGCATGAGCACGACGAATTGTTTGCACCCCGGCCTCAGAGAGTCCGAAGTATTTGACCTTCCCTTGCTGAATCAATTCTTTAACAGTACCGGCTACGTCCTCAATCGGAATATTCGGATCCACACGATGCTGGTAGAACAGATCAATGCGGTCCGTCCTGAGTCGTTTCAACGACGCATCGGCGACTTCACGGATTCGTTCCGGTCGGCTGTCCTGCAACTTGTGTGAGTCCCCATCCTGAAAGCCGAATTTGGTGGCGATCACTACCTTGTCACGGACGGGTTCGAGTGCCTCTCCAACCAGTTCTTCATTTGTAAATGGCCCGTAACACTCAGCGGTATCAAAAAAAGTGACCCCATGATCAACAGCTTCATGAAGCAGCGTTATCATCTCTTGTTTGTCTTTCGCGGGCCCGTAACCAAAGCTCATTCCCATACACCCAAGCCCGATCGCCGACACTTCCAGTCCACTATTTCCTAATTGACGTGTTTTCATTTTAATATCCTTTCCTGCTTTAATTTGCACTTGCTTATAATAGGTTATTCTCATATCCATTAGACACTTTGAATTATACGTTGTAAGAACAAAGGGGGGTAGACCAATCCTGCTTAAATCTTGCCTAATCGTCCGAGTCAATCTATAAATGGATTGAATTGCCTTGTGGAATCTGATAATATACGCTTTATAAGAAACTCATTATATAACTTTAAATAACGTTATCAATTTCACTTATGGTTAATTATTATGATAAATGCACTTAGTCCATTGCGTGAGATAATTGCACGAAAAACCGAAAAGACGGACTTGGTCGAAACCCGGATAGCAGGCTTGGCAATGTATCGGCGGAATGAACCGACCGAACCCAAAAGTGCCATGTACGAGCCGACCATTTGCCTGGTCACACAAGGGGCAAAACGGGTGCTTCTCGGTGAGGATACGTATGTATATGATACGCATCATTTTTTGATCACATCCGTGGATATTCCCACCACCGTGCAGGTAGTCAAAGCTAGTCCCCGGAAACCTTGCCTGGGGCTCGTATTGAAGCTTGATATGCGAGAGATTTCACAACTCGTTGTCGACGGCAATCTTCCACAACCTCGCGTACAACCGTCAAGTCGCGGAATGGCACTTGGAGAGGTTACGCTGCCGCTGATCAGTGCTTTTCAACGATTGATTGACCTGCTTGCCGAGCCAAAGGATATTCCGATTCTTGCACCAATCATCAAGCGTGAGATTTTCTATCGTTTACTTGTAGGTGATCAGGGAACACGTCTGAGGCAGATGGCCTCGGCAGGGAGTCCCAGCCATCAGATCGCCAGGGCAATCGATTGGCTCAAGGACAACTACACCGAATCGTTACGCGTTGATGATCTCGCCTCATACGTTCATATGAGCACGTCAACCTTCCATCATCACTTCCGAACAATGACAGCGATGAGCCCTTTGCAATATCAAAAGTGGTTACGTTTGAACGAAGCAAGGCGATTAATGCTGACAGATTCCTTGGATGCCGGCACGGCGGCGTTTCATGTCGGTTACGAAAGTCCTTCCCAGTTCAGCCGTGAATACAGTCGCCTGTTTGGAAATTCTCCATTACGTGACATCACGAATTTACGTCAAATGGCTTCCTGAACATTGTCAAACGGCTATTAAAGCCGTTTGACACGCAGTAGGGTCGTCCGGATATATAATTCGGATGCATCGATAACAGACCATTTTTTTCTATTCAAGTTTGGCCATTTCAGCGCAACATATAAATACCAGTATGTCTTAATCTGTTTATGAATTTTACAGAAATGCATAACACAGAGTTGGTACGCGACATAGTGCCACAATTGACAAGGAGGATGAGATTCATACGCCCTGACAGGTGAACTCAAAATTCAATCCCCGGTTGGGGCGTCGACTTTTCAGTTCACCTTTTCGGGGCACCCCAAAGAAGCATTTCAGTGGAATGTTTTTAAACAAATGAGGCAATTAAAATTTATGGACCGGAGAGAAGCATACGAGAATGGGAAAGCACGTCTCTTGTCAGACAAAAAAATCTGTCAGGAGAACAGGCAGCTATGGAAAGACTTTTTCGAATTACAGGAGCGAAAGCTCAAACGTATCAACAACCTGGCCCGGCTCGACGAGGCCGCTTACAAGACGCTGAGCCACTACGTCGGTCGGTTTAAAAATGTCAACACGTGGTTTCACAACAAACCCTGGGTATCCCTGACCAAGGAAGAGATTCAAAAAGTTTATGACGACCTGGAAGACGGTGTGATTAAAAACCGGTTTGGAAAACGGTTCGAGGACCGGAAATCCTATTATACAAAGGTCTTCAAGTCCAAACCCTTTAAAATGGCCGGGAAGCTGGAATTGGCAGAGGAAGTCTTTGAGTTTTACCGACCCCAGGACAATTCCGACGTCAACTTCATTGAGTATGAGGATTTTGTGAAACTCCCCGTCGCGACAAAAACTCTTCAGCAAAAACTGCTGCTGTGGCTGGCCTGGGATATCGGTGAAAATGTCGGAAGTCTCTTGCAGCTGACAAAGCGGGATTTCAGACGGCAGATCAATCCACATACCCAGGAACCGGAATACTTGGTACAACTGCGCAAAGAGATTCTCAAACGAAGCAGACGTCCACGGGTCGAAATCACCAATTATGGAGACACTGCACAACTTTTGGACATCACTCTGCAAAATAAGGCTGAAGACGATTTGATTTTCAGCTTCGGCCATCGACAAGCCTTAAAATTCCTGGCTTATTGTGTCAACGCCACAGGCGTTCGCGGTGTTCCCACCGGAAAGAAGCCGACATTTAAAGATTTGCGGAGTTCGATGTGCTGTCACCTGCTCAAAATTGGCTGGCGGATCGAAGAGGTCAACAGCCGCCTTGGGCACTCACCCGCTAATTTGTCAATGGTCAGCGGTATGGTCGGGGGATAGTGCCTGACTACTATCAGCCGGAGGTGGACTGGCATCTCTACGGCTGGCTGTGCTATCGCCACC
>JAFGQP010000372.1 GCA_016935635.1 Sedimentisphaerales bacterium | reverse complement strand
CTGACTCTGTTCCCCACGGATTACCACAGCAACTGGCAGTGGTCCGAGCCGATTCGGCATGCCGCTGCGATGATTCTGGACGATCTGCCCAAACAGTTGCGTCCGATTGTCCAGGTGGTACCGGACTGGTTTGAACCCAAACGGCTCGGGCTGGTGTTTGAGGCAAAGGTTGGCGGCGGATCACTGCTGGTGTGCAGTGTGAATCTGCGCGATAATCTGCAACAACGACCCGTAGCCAGACAGTTGAAACATTCACTGCTGGCATATATGACCTCTGAAAATTTCAAGCCAGGAATAGAAGTGAATATGGAGGCAATTCAATCGCTTTTCCGGGAACTGTCGTCGATGCAGAAACTCGGTGCGATGGTGATGGGCACAGACAGCTTTGAAACCGGTTATGATGGCGTCAAAGCAATGGATGATATCCCGTCAACGCTATGGCATACGCAATGGTCCGGTCAACAGCCCGGACATCCGCATGAAATTCGGATAGATTTGGGTAAAGTGATGCAACTGAAAGCATTGACATATCTGCCTCGTCAGGACGGCAATCAAAACGGTTGGATTAAAGGATATGCCCTTTATCTTACTGAAAACCAGGATCAATGGGGTGAGCCGGTTGCAAAAGGTGAATTTGAAAAAACGTCTGTCTTGAAAACGGTTGAATTGCCAGAACCGCTTAAGGCGCAATATATTCGCTTTGTGGCAACCAGCGGATTTGGTAATGATGTTTATACATCGGCATCGGAAATAAGTGTAATCATCGAATAATTTATTAAGGTTGTTTATGAGTATCGAGAAAGTTCATATTTGGGAAGAGAAAGTTATAATTCCAACCTATCGCGTAGGAAAGCCAGACAAAAATCCGATGTTTCTGGAAAAACGTGTTTACCAAGGCAGTAGCGGGGTGGTTTACCCGTTACCGGTCATTGAAACCATCGAAAACGAAAAAAAAGATATCGAACACAATGTCGTTTTTCTGGAGAATGAATATCTGAAGGTTATGGTGATGCCGAGTTTGGGTGGCCGCGTTCAGATGTTGTACGATAAAACCAACGATTTTCACGTGATTTATTATAATCAGGTGATAAAACCAGCGTTGGTGGGGCTGACCGGTCCGTGGATTTCCGGCGGAATTGAGTTTAACTGGCCCCAGCATCATCGCCCCAGTACCTATGATCCGGTGGATTATTCGATTGAAGCGCACCCGGACGGCAGCATGACACTGTGGGTCAGCGAAATTGAACGGATGTTCCGAACCAAGGGTATGGCTGGTTTCACGCTATATCCGGGTAAGGCCTTTCTGGAGATTAACGTGAAACTATACAACCGGACCGCCGAGCCGCAGACCTTCCTATGGTGGGCCAATCCAGCCATGGCAGTTAATAAAGATTATCAAAGCATTTTTCCGCCGGATGTTCATGCGGTGTTCGACCACGGCAAGCGGGATGTTTCGACTTTTCCGATAGCGAAGGGCGAGTATTACAAAATGGACTATTCGGCGGGTGTTGACATCAGTCGATTTAAGAATATTGCGGTTCCTACATCTTTTATGGCCGCTGGTTCTAAATATGATTTTATGGGCGGTTACGACCACGGCCGGCGTGCCGGGATGCTGCATTTTGCTGACCATCATGTCAGTCCCGGCAAAAAGCAATGGGTGTGGGGCTGCGGAGATTTTGGTGATGCGTGGCATCGAAATTTGACGGATGCAGATGGGCCCTACGTAGAATTAATGACTGGTGTATATACGGATAATCAGCCGGATTTCAGTTGGCTGATGCCCTATGAGGAGAAAACATTTACACAGTATTTTTTCCCGTATAAGCTGATTGGGGCAGTCAAAAATGCCAATCATCAAGTCGCGGTAAATCTTGAAATCTGCGAAAAGCAGGCTGAAATAGGTGTCTATGTGACATCGGCACAAAAAAAATTGCGAGTTGAATTATCGTCTTCGGTGCAGATCTACCTGCGGGAAACGATGGATTTAAATCCAGCCGCGGCGTATATAAAATCCGTTACATTAAGTGAAGATCAGCAGCCCAAAGACCTGACTCTGCATGTTTTTGATGGAAAGGGTCGGCTTCTGATCTCTTATCAGCCTGAACCGGCCGGGGATAAAGCGGTTCCGGATCCGGCAAGTCCAATTCCGGAGCCTGAAAAAATTGCTACGGTAGAAGAACTCTACCTTGCGGGTCTGCATCTGGAGCAATACCGGCATGCGACTTACCGCCCCCAGCGGTATTATGAAGAAGGGATTAGACGTGATCCCGGCGACATCCGCTGCAACAACGCCCTTGGGCTGCTGCTGTATCGAAGGGGCCAATTTAGAGAGGCCGAAACTTATTTTCGGGCTGCGATTTTGCGTCAGACCAGGCATAATCCAAATCCGTATGACGGTGAGCCTTATTATAATTTGGGTCTCAGTTTATTTATGCAGAATCGGCTAGACGAGGCCTACGATGCCTTCTTTAAAGCGACCTGGAATGCAGGGATGCAGGACGCGGCCTACTTTGCATTGGCACGGATTGCGGCTATACAAGGCAACTTAAAGCAGGCGATCGAACATGTCGGGAAATCACTGATCCGTAATCATCACAATCACAAAGCTCGGCATCTGAAAACCATCCTGCTGCGGATGACCGGCCAATTAGAAGCGGCTGAAAAAGAAGCCGTCCTTGCTTTGGAACTGGACCGATTGGATTTTGGCGCGATGTTCGAACTCTGCCAAATCTCCAAGATAAATCAGGAGGAAACTGACGCACAAGACCGTCTTTCACATTTCAAAATGAAAATGCGAGGCTATGTCCATAACTATATCGAAATTGCCTTGGATTACCAATATGCCGGCTTGACTGATGAAGCATGTAAGTTGTTAAAGATGGTCGTCGATGATACACCTTCTGAAATGGATGTGTACCCCATCGTCTATTATGCGTTGGGGTGTTGGGGGTATCCGGAGTATCTTGAGAAAGCTGCCAAAACCAGGTCGGATTATTGTTTCCCACATCGCCTGGAATCTTTTGTTTTGTTGCAGGAAGCGCTTGAACGAAATCCTGAAGATGCCAAGGGGTGGTATTACCTGGGCACTTTCCTTTACAGCAGGCAGCAGTATGATGCTGCGATTCAGGCATGGGAAAAGTCGGCCGACCTGGACAATTCGTTCCCGACTGTATTTCGAAATCTTGGATTGGGTTATTATAATAAAAAAAGCGATCCGGCCAGAGCACGAAAGGCATATGAAATGGCCTATGCGCTGGATTGTTCGGATGCCCGGCTATTGTATGAGCTGGACCAGCTTTACAAGAAAATGGCTTGTCCGCTCCAGCAGCGAAAGATCTTTTTGGAGCAGCACTCGGATATGCTGAATCAGCGTGACGATCTTTACATTGAGTATATCTGGCTGCTGAATCAAACCGGGGAATACGAAAAAGCTTTACAGCATCTTTTAATCCATAACTTTCATCCATGGGAAGGCGGTGAAGGCAAAGTGACCAGTGCGTATGTTTTTGCACTGACCGCTCTGGCCAAGAGATGTATTCAGAAAGGTCTTTATCAGAAAGCTGTACAATATCTGCAGAGAACAGAAAAATATCCTGAAAATCTCGGAGAAGGCAAGTTACACGGGTGGCACGAAAATGATATTCATTACTTTATGGGATTAGCCTTTGAGGGACTTGGCGAAACGGAAAAGGCTCTCAGTTATTTTGAAAAGGCAACACGGGGGGTCAAAGAATTGGGGAATGTGATGTATTATAATGACCAGCCGCCCGAGCAGATGTTCTATCAGGGTCTGGCTCTTGAAAAACTTGGACATCCCAATAAAGCCAGGGACTCTTTTAACCGTTTGCTGGCCTATGGTCAGGCTCATTTAAATGACGAAGTGAAGATTGATTATTTTGCCGTATCCCTGCCGGACTTCCTCATTTTCGATGAAGATTTAACCGCGAAAAACCAGTGCCATTGCCGTTATTTAACGGGTCTGGGCTGGTTGGGATTAAAGAATAGGGTTAAGGCACGTCAGGAGTTCGAGGCGGTGCTCCTGGCGAATCCGGCTCATATTGGGGCCGATGTGCATTTGAAAAGTATTGATTTGCAGGAAACATTAAACTGAGAACTTTTAAGGGATTCATGAATGGAACTGAATTTGTTTGATATCCTTGTTTTTCTGGCCTTTTTTGCAGTGGTTATCGGGGTTAGCCTTTTCAAAAGCCACAGGGAAGCTAACAGCGAAGGCTACTTCCTGGCAGGCCGGGGACTGACTTGGTGGCTGATTGGTATTTCTATTGTTGCTGCCAATATTTCCACTGAACAGTTTGTCGGAATGGCCGGGCAGGGGGCCGGCGGTGTCGGTTTGGCGGTCAGCAATTGGCAGCTCTACGGTAGTTTTGGGATTGTGATTATTGCCTTCACCCTGCTGCCGCGTTTTCTTAAAGCTGGTATTTATACCATGCCTGAATACCTCGAATACCGTTATAATTCAACGGCCCGCGGAATTATGGCATTCATGACGGTGGTGATTTACGTGGCGGTTCTTCTGACGGCCGTTCTGTTTTCAGGAGGAATCACATTGAGGACTATTTTCGGGTTGAATATAGTGCAGGGTGTATGGCTGATTGGGTTAATTGCCGCAGCTTATACGGTTTGGGGGGGGTTGAAAGCCGTCGCCTGGGCGGACCTTTTCCAGGGCGGGGGGTTGCTTATTGGCGGTATTATCATTTTCTTCATTGGATTAAAGGCTTGCGGAGGCTGGAGTGAATTTTCAGATGTAAACGCTGATAAACTCCATATGGTGCTGCCTCCGGATCATCCGGGACTGCCCTGGACCGGTGTCATATCGGGAATGTGGATTGTACTGATTTATTATTGTGGTTTGAATCAGTTTATTGTCCAGCGAAACCTCGCGGCCAAAACGCTGCGGGATGGACAACTGGGAGTAATATTTGCCGGTGCATTGTGGCTGCTGGTGCCATTTGCCATCGTGATGCCGGGCATTATGTCCTATCAACTGTTCAAGGAACAAATGACTTCACCGGATGAAGCGTTTCCTTTGCTGATCCGCAATCTAGTTCCGAATGGTCTTCGTGGATTCATGTTTGCGGCCATTGCCGGGGCGGTTATCAGTTCTCTGGCTTCCATGCTGAATTCGGCGTCAACCGTATTTACATTGGATGTCTATAATCGGATGTTCAACCGAACCGCTTCCCAAAAACAACTGGTCATTTTAGGCCGAATTATGACGCTTATTTTTGTGGTGATCGGATGCTTACTGGCCCCCATGCTTGATAATCCGAGATTCGGCGGCGTGTTTCAATATATTCAGCAGTTTCAGGGATATATCTGGCCGGGTGTCGTGGCGGCGTTTCTCTTTGGAATGATGGTGCCAACCGCACCAGCCGCGGCAGGTGTGGCGGCTCTGATTGCCGGTCCGATTATTTACGGCATCTTCCAGCAGTTTGCTCCGGGAATTCATTTCCTGATTCAAGTTGTTCTGGCGTTCAATTTAGTCGTCGTTCTCATGGGATTGATCACGTTTATTAATCCCATGAAAATGCCCAAAAAATTACCAGTACGCGAAGGAGTTGAAATTAAAACAGCCCCGGAAGTGAAGATTCTCGGCGCTTTAGTCATGGCTGCTACTGTGCTGTTTATCATTATTTTCTGGTAATTTGTGTATATTTGTTAATTTCTGACTTGTTTAAAGGATAAGGATGAGAAAATTGGTGCACGTTGCGATTGTATTACTTTCCTGTGCTTTATCAGGAACAATTCACGCTAATCTGATTCCGACAAATCCGGATTTCAGCAATGTACTGACCGGGTGGAGCACCTGGGTGGACGGCAGCGGCCAGGCGGAACCGGGAGTGGCCTGGATCGGATGGACAGACAACAAGGTTATTTGGCAGGGAACCGGCCATTTGATTCAGTCCGACAGCATCTATACCCTGACAGCAAGAGTGCGCAGTCAGGATGATTCCGGCGGACAGGTCGAGGGCGCCACGCTTATTCTGCAGCATAAGGATAACGGAACTTGGCCTGATATCCTGAGAACGACCTTCTGGTTTCCTGCTCAGGACAATGGGGCTAAGCCCGGACCTTGGCATGAATTTTCGATTTCATTTAATTCTGCCGATTATCCGGACATCGTAGGCCATGAAATACTGGTGGCTATTGCAGTTACCGATGACGGACGATGGGACAATTACGGCAACCTGTATATCGATAATATGGAACTGGTTAAATCTTCGAACCGGAATATTTCGGTCAATCCTTCGTCATTGACTGTGACCGAAAATATCAATCCTGTTGGCAGTTATAATATTCAATTAGGCTGGGACAGTGGACATGCGCCTACCGACGATGTTCAGATTACTGCAACTTCCGGAACCAACGGACAGTGTATATCACTGAATGGTGCTCCGGCTGGTCAGGCAGTGACCTTAACCTTTACATCCGCTCAGGGGTACGATACCCCTCAAACCGTTATTGTTACAGCGATTGATGACAGTCAGAAACTCGGACACCACATGGTTCCGGTGACGCATGCTGTCTCCAGCACGGATTCGAATTGGGCGTCTCAGCCCGTTTCAACCGTGAATGTGCAAATTCTCGATGATGAAATGCTGACGAACACCGCTGCACTGGAGCGGTGGCGCGGTCAGCGGTTCGGCATGTTTATTCACTGGGGACCGGTTGCGCAGACAGGCGGCGAGATCAGTTGGTCTCGCAACTCGTATGGGGCAGCGGCTTACGATCGGCTTTACACCACCTTTAATCCGGTTAATTTCGATGCCCACCAGTGGGTGGCTCTGGCTCAAGCGGCGGGCATGAAGTATCTGGTGCTGACGACCAAGCATCATGACGGATTCTGCCTTTATGATTCTGCTTATACCACCTATGATATGATGTCCACACCGTTCAACCGGGATGTCACGCGGGAACTGGCCGATAAATGCGCGGCACAAGGCATAGATTTTTGTGCGTATTACTCGATTCCCGACTGGAAGTACACGGACGATCCGCTGAGCAATTATGTGCCGTATCGGCACAATCAGGTCACCGAGATTATAAATAAATACAATCCTTCAATTATGTGGTTTGACAACTGGGAAAATGCGGTAAGCGGCTGGGATATCGCTGCTGGCTGGGATATCGCTGCTGGCTGGGATTTGTACAACCTGTGCCGCAATACCAAGGACCAGATGCTGGTCAATGACCGAGTCTATGCCGCGTATTTGCCGACAGATTTACAGTATCCGGGTGACTACAAGACACCCGAACAGAAGGTTGGGGCGTTTAATGACCAATTTCCCTGGGAAAGCTGCATCACCATCGCCAATCAATGGGCCTGGAAGCCCAATGACCCGGTCAAGTCACTCAAGCAGTGTATTCAAGCGCTGGCCAGTTGTGCCGGCGGTGACGGTAACCTCCTCTTAAACATCGGCCCCAAAGGTGACGGCTCCATTGAGCTTCAGCAAGTCTATCGTTTGCAGGAAATAGGTCAGTGGCTCAATGCCAATAACAACAGCACGGCAATTTACAATACCCGCGGTGGGCCCGTCACACCTCAGTCGTGGGGCGTGATGACGCATCAGGGTAACAAGCTGTATGCCCATATCTGGGGCCAGAACTGGCTTGCCTCCCACGGGGCCGCCGCCCAATCTACAACCTATTCGAGCACTTATCCTGCATCCAAGGTGGTGGATTCCGATACAGCGACGTTTAACCACACCGCCGCCGATACAACTCCGACATGGCAGATTAAAACCGATGCAAACTATCATTTTACCAAAATAGAATTGATCAGCCGGATCGGCTTTGAATACCGGGCGACTAACTATGTCGTCGAGATCATGGACTTTACAGGCAATGTAACATCACAATTCGCTCTTGGCAGCGGCGGGACTGTACGATACCGAACCGAAACGCTGAACCCCGGCAATGCGATAAATAATCCAACGATGATTACCGTTGACTTGGTCGCACGAACCGGCGGTCCCGTGACGGGCAACCTTATTCGCGTGGCACGAAATGGTGATTATCTCCATCTGGCCGAAGTTCAGGCATATGCAACCAATCAGCCAGGCACCGGTCAGCAGATCACGATCCCGGGAATGAGTGGGCATCTTGTCCAGAATGCCTGCCTGCTGGCAAATCCGACGGTGAGTGTTCCGTTTACACAGGTTGGCCAGAATGTGACACTGAACATGACCAGCGTACCGGGCGATCCGATTGATACGATTGTTGCTATGGATGTTGTGTCCGTGACTGAATTTGTAACATTGACCGAACCCGCCAGCCGAGCTGTCTTTCAACGAAACGCTGACAATATGGCGAATGTGCCGGTTGAAGGGACCTACGGCGGCAATTTCACCCGCATCGAAGCACGCGCGGTTATTATGAACGGCTTCACCGGTACTGCGGCAGACTGGCAGGTGATTGATGCCGCTCCGTCCGACGGAAGGTTTTCAGGAGTCCTGCCGGTCGCCTCCGGCGGATGGTATTCGATTGAAGCAAGAGGCTGTAATGGATCAGCTTGCAGCGGCGTGACTTCCGTGAACAGGATCGGCGTCGGTGAAGTCTTCATTACGGCTGGCCAGTCAAATTCGGCCAATTACGGCAGTCCGGCTATGACACCAACAGAGGATATTGTGTCGGCCTGGACCGGCAGCGGCCATGTCTGGCGTCATGCCTATGACCCGCAGCCTAACACCGATGGAACCGGGGGGGCGCCCTGGTCACGCCTGGGAGATATCCTGGTTCAGCGATTTGGCTGTCCGGTCGGATTTATGTCCAACGGTGTTGGCTCCACACGGGTCGATCAATGGTTACCCGGGTCCGCATATTATCAAAAAATAGTCTCATCGATCAGAGCCGCAGGCCCCAATGGATTCCGAGCCATCTTGTGGCATCAGGGAGAGTCAGATAGCTTGGCAAGTACCTCGGCGTCTGCCTACGCCAGCCGTTTGAATTCAATTATCGCTCAAACCCGGGCTGACGCCGGCTGGGATGTACCGTGGGGTGTGGCCCTGGCTTCGTACCATCCTTCCTCATCGGCTGCCCAGGAAATCCAGGTCCGATCCGGGCAGCTGCAGGTGATCAAGGGGGCCCCGCTGGTCTTTGAAGGTGCCGATACCGATGGATTCCTGGCGATGGGCTATCTGCACGATGGCGTTCACTTCAATGCCGCAGGATTGACCGAGCACGCCATGGATTGGAAACGGGCCATCCTGAAATACCTGTTCCCGTGTGATTTCGAACCGGACAGCGATATTGATTTTTCGGATATAGTCTTTTTTGCACGTCATTGGCTTAACAGTAACTGTATTGACAGTGCTCCCTGCGATGAAGCGGATTTGCTGGAAGATAATGCGGTCAATCTTGGAGATTTTTCAATCTGTGCTGAGCAATGGCTCAAATAGCAGCTTCCGTCAGTTATAGTGATGAAGAGGGGTGATTAGATGAAGACAAAATCAATCTGTTGTACACGGCTGGGATGCTTTGGGTCTCTGCTGATCTCGCTTTCAGCAGCCGCGGCGGTGGTGTCTATTGATCCGGCGGTTCGCCATCAGGTTTTTGAAGGTTTCGGCGAAGGGACCATGGATCAATTTACCCCATATTATTATAGGGAGTATCCGGCTGCCTCGCGGACCGACTACCTTGATAAGCTTTTTAAACTGGATAATCACGGTCTGGGATTGACGATTTGTCGGGTTCTAATGCCGGTTGGCGATGCTCCAGGCCATGCCCACATGAACCGATTTTACGGACAAAACAATCAATGTCCTCCTTCGTTCGAACCCGAGGATGGGGTGTATGACTGGAGCAATCCAAGGCACGAGGAGATCCTGTGGAAAATCCGCGGGGCTGCTGCGCGCGGTGCCAAAATGTGCGCTCAGTGGTACAGTTACCCCTATTGGATGACGGTTAGCGGCTGTACGGCCGGACATACGGATGGTAATCAAAATAACCTGAGAACAGATATGGAAGGGCGGTTTATCGAGCATGTCTGCAAAGTGCTGGAGCATTTTCGCGATAGCTGGAATGTGGATTTCGAATACCTGAATGTCATCAATGAACCTGAAGCCAATTGGTGGGTTTATTGGGGCGGACAGCCGGGAGCCCGCGTAACAGAGGATCAGGCCATCAGGATTTATCAGAAGCTCAATGCACGACTGCCGTTATACAATCTCAGCCCTGATCTGGTCGCCTACGATGCGGCCTGGACCAACACCACGGCATATCTAAACACGCTGCTGAACTCTTCCATTGTTGATGATTTGGATGTTCTTTCCTGCCATCAGTACACTACTTCTGAATCCGGATTGTTTGACTGGAAGATTCAGGCCGTACTGAATCAAAAATCCCTCTGGCAGACCGAATGGGGAGACTGGACCAATGCACAGTACCCCGGCTATACCCCCGGCGGGAATGCAGATACTCAGATGATGAATTATGCCCATAAAATTCATGAAGCCCTGTCTGTTCTGAAGGCAGGAGCGTGGGTCATGTGGGAGCCGGAATTTATTTTTAATTCACAGACTAAAACCTTTCAGCCTCGCAAGGCATATTGGGCTATTGCGCAGTACAGCCGACATGTCCGCCCTGGGATGCAAATGATTCATGTGGTCAGCAGCCATCCCGATATAAAAACCACTGCATGGCATAAACAGAGCCAGGCAGCCGAGCAGGAATTAGTACTGGTCACTGTTAACAGCGCAGCTTCTGCGATCATGGTTGATTATGACCTAAGCGCATTTCATCTGGCCCGGATTGATCAGATTTTCAGAACCTCTTCGACCCAGAATTATGAAGTGCTGAATGTCTCACAACCATCATCATCGGGTATTTTCACTATCAGCATGCCTGCCGAGTCAATTACAACCATTGTCTTAAGATTTCAAAACTGCACTCCCCTTAATGCGGATCTTATTGATGATTGTATCGTAGATATACAGGACCTGGAATGTCTCGCAAAAACCTGGCTCATGAACGATTCATTCCGTACAATCCCCGAATTTGCAGATGTAAACGATGATAGAATGGTGAATATGGAGGATGCCACAGTATTTTCGACTCAGTGGCAGGACTTTAAAGCGTTTGCGCCAATACCCGCAAACAGAGCCGGCTCCGTCAATCCGGCATCCCAGATGTTAGGATGGTCAGCCAATCCCCATGCGGTTGCACATCAGGTGTATTTGGGGACGGACATGGCTTCCGTAGCCAGTGCCTGCCAGGATGATGCGGAATATATGGGCCAGGTTGATGGTCTGCTGTTTGTACCGAACCTCCTGCCGAATCAGACCTATTATTGGCGAATTGACGAAGTAAATGATTCCGGAATGGTTTGTAAGGGGATGGTCTGGGAATTTATGACAGTCGAATTTTCATCCAATCCTGATCTGATCGGCCATTGGACCATGGATGAAACTTCCGGCAGTATCGCAGCCGATCAATCTTTTTATGGCCATGATGGCATGCTAACCGGCAATCCTGAATGGAAACCTGCACAAGGACGAATTGCCGGAGCTATTGAACTGGACGGTTCAGGCGATGCCATCGAGATTCCGGATTTCGACTGGACAATCGAGTACGGAACATTTACAGCGTGGGTTAATTGCTATGAAGTTGTGCCCTGGGCTGGGATTGTTTATTCACGCAACGGTACGGCATGTGGAATTCATTACGAAAATATCAACAACCTTCGATATACCTGGAACAACAACAACCCAAAAACATGGAATTGGAACAGCGGATTGGTGATTCCTGATAACGAATGGGTTTTTCTTGCAGTCGTGATCCAGCCGGATAGTGCCCGCCTG
>JAFGQP010000371.1 GCA_016935635.1 Sedimentisphaerales bacterium | reverse complement strand
TTCATCTTCATTTCCCCTTAACAAAACCATTATATAATGCAATTGCTCGTCCGATAAATTGCGGTTTATTTTAAGGGTATTATAAAGGAAGCCTTGCTGTCGATACAACCGTTTATTTTGTCTTTTAAATTGCTTTAAAATTCATTAATTATGGCCTTTTTTGCAAAGAAAACGGGGATTGATGGTCGAAAACAGATACGGCAGCACCGGATTTGCAGACTTTTTTACGAACTTTTGTAACTTTGAGTCAGTTTATTTAGTATAGTATAGTAAAGCGTCATATGGGTAGAGATACTACTTATAGAAAAGACAGCCAAACAGTAACAAAGGTTTTTCGCTTATGAACATGATGATACCAGACAAGTTACTTCATTTCGCCAAAAGCGAAAAGGGGCGGCGTTCTGCAGATACCATCATGGCTTCATCGGCACTCAAGACAAGGAGAGATACAATGAAACTCTCGACAGTCAAAACGACCTTTGTGGCCGTGATGGTACTTGTAGTTATGGTCCTCACAGGTTGTGATATGAAGGCCGCTTATCAGCAGTCCGCCGAACAACGGTGGCAGAAAACCATTGAACAGGCAAAATTGGAATACGCTCGTCAATATATTGAACAAGGCAACTATCAGCACGCCAAGCTGCTGCTGGATCCCCTGGTGGAAAGCGGAAAATATCCCGAGGCCGCAGACATGATGAACTGCGTTGAAGAATCACGTCCTCAATATGCCAGCGTGACCAACCGCAGCAGCGAGGCATCGTATTGATGCCTTGGATTGCGTTGTGATTCTATTTTTTGTTTCCATGCAGAATCCGGGACATGGAGGAAGGGATTCTGCATAGCATCATATAAACATTTTCCATTTTCGATTTTCAATTTTCCATTGAATCAAACATACTGCGACAATAACTTATTGCCTCTTATCAATAGAATACTGTGTAAACTGGCATAGTTCCACCATTCTTTTGGTGGTCTCGCGACTCAGATAAAAGTATCCGCTTTCTTCCAATATGTCCCATATGAGCTGAAACCAAACCACATAATCCGGCTTATTCATGTATGATTTAAAAATACTGCCGGCAGGTTCTAAGATATTCAGAAGATATTTTATATGTTCTTCAAGATAAAGAGAATCTATTTTACCTTTCGAACTTAGAATCCAGGCGCCTTTGTCTCGAGTTATTGGCAGACCATCTTCTCTAAGATAGAGTATTGGTTCTTTACTCCATGATCTTGTCGGAATTATCCCTGTTTGTCGGGTTATGTCGTCAGGAATTAAACTGTCAGAAAATATGGAATAAATTGCATACGTTATTTTAACACCGTTTTTCTCTTCTAAGCGATGTTGTTTATAATCACTTTCCATGTGCCAGCCTTTTCATAATCAAAGCCATTTATGCCTTATTGGCTATTTTCCATTTTTCATTGATACAAATGTTCCGCCTGGGCATGGCCCACCCTACGAATTTTAACGAGCTGTTCGATTCTTTTATTTTCGGATATAGCGGTAGTTGAAGCGGCGTTCGGGGGCGCTATCGCCGCTGCGGGCGAATTCGAGGATGTCGCCGGGTTTTTGGATGTTGTCGGCCCAGTGGAACTGGAAAGTGAATTTGGGGCCAGACAGGCCGATCTGGTCTTTGGGCAGGCGGAGTTCCATTTCATTGCCGCTGACGGAATAGCTTACGGTTGTCTTATCCTGCCAGAGTCCGTCGGGCCGGGCGGATTGCAGGGTGGTTGAGGCGGCATCGACGACTTTGCCGTTGAGGCGATAGTCGTAACCTTCCCAGCCCGTGTCGGGATTTTCGTCACTGTCAATAAAGAGCAGCATCCAGTTGGGGTCGGTATGGGGGGTGATGGGCTTTTCGCAGCGGGCGTAGAAATAGAGGTTCTGGGCATCGGAGGCGACTTTGAGGCACAGGAAGTTGTTGCGGCCGGTGGTGTTGATGTAGGGGCCGGCATCGCCGAAGCCTTTTTCGTTGCGGGTCATGCAATCCAGGCGGCTGTCGGCATAGTCGGGGGTAACAGCCTGCCAGTCGTCGAAGCGGCCGTCGATGGCGATGGTCGTTTCGGGGCCGGCGACGGGGGCGGGACGGACGCCCTTGTATTTGCGGATGAAGCCGATCATCTGGTAATAATAATTATCGGTATGGCCGCCTTCCATGGGTTCGATGTCGCGGCTGTATTCCTGGTTGTACTGGTCCACGAAGAAGGTGTCGCCGGTTTGAACAGGTTTGCCCAGCATGTGTCCAGCACCATCGTTTGGATTTTTGATGAACCGCTGGGCTACCCATTCATTCCAGCCGGTGATGAAGGCAAATTCGGGCGCGATTTCCAGGGCCCGCTGAATCTGCTGGGAGAAATACGGGCCTTTGTCGGTGAAGCGTGTCAGGCCGTAGCGGTTGATCGGCGGCTGCTTATTGTTGAAATGGCTGCGGCCAATGTTGGTGGTGGGATGCTGGGCGACGGCGACGGATAATTCTTCGGGTATATCTTTGGATTCGGTCCAGCCGTACTGCTGGGGCCAGCTTTCGACCCAGTTCCAGGTGTCTTTGCCGGCAGTCCAGGCCCAGCAGTGTCGCAGGGTGAAAAAATCGCGGACGGCGGGAGACAGCTTGGGGAAATCGGCTTGGTCGCCGAGCATGAGGGGCTTGCCCTTCCACTGGAACCACAGTTCGGGGTAGAGGTTTTTAGAATAGAATTCGTCGTAGAGTTTTTCGATGGTCTGTTTGCTGGCGCTGTGGGTGACAAAGCAGATTTGCGGGGTGGGCTCGCCCTGCTGACGAATCCACATATAGAGCTTGCATAATTTCAGATAGGTTTCGTGGTAGGTGAAGGCGTTAGTCACGTCAAAGATCAGGACATCGACGCCAGCCTGGGAAAGCTGGCGGGCGTGGGTGATGATGGCGTAATCGCTGTCGGAGGTGTAATAGCCCAGTTCGGGTTTGCCCCAGAAATGAAACTGGCCGGGGGCACCGTACTGGGGGGCGTCGGGTTTGGCCTTGAGTAATTCGGTGATGTCGTATGGGCCGTAGCTGCCGTGGTTACCCAGCCAGAGGAAATAGAAGATGCCGACGGTGCGGTTGGGTTTGGGGTCCCCGCATTCGGCATAGTCGGGGAGTTTGCGGCCAAGGGCATCGACGGCCGGCCAGGTGTCGGCGTAATAATCAATTTGGGGCAGGTCGCCAAAAAGGGTGGCGGCTGATGCAATCACGAAAACCGTCAAAACAACCATTTTTTGAATCATCGTCAGGCCTTTCATAAACAGACTATACCAAGGACGTATCGGCGGCAGTCAAGGTAACAGCGGATTGTGAGGGGCAAAAAAATCCCCCCGGACGGGACACCATCCGGGGGGCAACAACAATGTATTTAACTGTCTGCCTGTACTGCTGTTATTCGGTCAGCAGCCATTGGCCTGAGCACAGACTGAAATCGGCCAGATCGACCCGTCCGCTGCGGGTGGTGTTTTCTTCCAGCAGCAGGTCGGCTTCCAGCCAGACATCGGCCATGCGGCGGAGGTCGTCGATTTCGACGGAGCCGTCGTTGTCAAAGTCGCACAGCAGGCCGACGGATGACGGGGACATACTGGCCTCGGGCGTTCCGCCGTAGCCGCCGACATTGATGCGTTTGCCGTGCGGCCAGAGTTCGGCGGCCCACTTCAGAGTCGGGTCGCCGGCATCAATACAGACGCTGGTGGAGAGGTCCTTGACCCAGGCATTGAGCGCCGGGTCCCATCGTCCAGCCTTGGACAGGAGGTGAAAATCGGTTCCGGGGCTGGCAAACAGCGGGTCCTTGTCAAAGTTGGAACGTTCATAATTCAGTGTGCATCCGGCATCGACAACACAGCTTGCCAGGCCATTCATGACATCGCTGTACTTGATGGTCATGACGGAGGCGTAAGATGTGCCGCTTTCGTTGTACCGCAAATAAACGTTGGGGCCGGACGGTGCGGTGTTGTTCCAGAAGATGCAGCTGTTGAACAGGGCTTCATCGGTATAAGCACACTGGACGGCACCGCCTTCAATTGCGGCACTGTTGCCGTAGAAGGTCGTGTTATAGACCCTGACGGGAGCGGCCCACAGCTTCAATCCGCCGCCTTTGCCGAACCTGCCGGTTACGGAATTGTTGTAAATACGGCAATGGTTCAGCGAAGTCTTGGAGGAATTGGCAACATACACGCCGCCGCCGGAATCGGCGGTGTTAAGATAGATATCGCAATCATTAATACCGGCATTGGAACCGGTCTGGATTGCGATAGCGCCGCCGGCAGAGATCGCTGTATTGGTATACAGTTTGCAGACGTCGATTGAAACATTGGAACTATCGGTCAGATAAATGCCGCCGCCGTGGTAATTGGTGGCGCGGTTTCTGTAGAGATGGCAATTGATCAGATCGACATCGGCATTGGATGCATAGAGACCACCGCCCAACTCGGCATTATTGTAGGCAATGATGCTGTTGGCAACGGTTGGATTGCTGTCTTTGGCGAAGATGCCGCCGCCGGCGACGGTGGGTATTCCGACAAATGTGACTTCAGTGCCGCCGCCGTTGCGGATATTAAACCCGGACAGGATGCACTGGCTGGTCTCGCCGGAAGCAAAGGTGACGACGGAGCCGATGCCTTTGGCATCGATACGGGTATTGGCCACGGTGGTCCAGTTCAGGGGGTTGGTGCTTTCGACGGTGATATTCTTGCCGATAAGGTTGATATTTTCGTTATAGGTTCCGATGCGTACAATCACTGTGTCGGCATGGAAGGCGGCATTGATGGCCTCCTGAATCATATCAAAGGGATGGCCGCTGCTGCCATCTTCGAGCGGGTCGCTGAGGCCGGGGTTATCCGGGCCGGGATCCGATGGGGCATCATCATCCACGTAGAATGCAAGCGGCAGTGAACCGATTCCTTTGAGCCCGATGGTGTAGGGATTTTCATCCGGATCGGAGCTGTCAATCTGAAGCATTGCCGAATAAGTCCGAACGGCTGAAGGGGTGAAGCGGAGGGTGAAGGTTTTGCTTTCCATGGAGCCAATCGGAGTGGCCGGCTGGGCGGTGACAACAAAGTAGGCTGCATCGGCACCGGTAACCTGGACACGCGGCGAACCCGTCAGATTCAGACTAACGCCGCCGAGATTGTAGATGGTCAATTCGACTTCGCGGGAGAATCCGAGATTGACTCTGGCAAAATCAAAGCCCCCGCCGGTGGGGATATTGACCGTGTCCTGGCGGACATGGATATCGGCGGGGATTCCGCTGCCGTCGATGGTAAATACGGCATCGCTGACATCGGTATAGGCTGCGTCGGCGGTACTGGTCACACGGACCAGGCATTGCGTCGAGCCGGGCAGCGGAACATTCCAGGTATAGCTGCCGTCATTATCGGTGCTGTTAACGATGGAGGTCCATGTGGTGCCGTTGTCGCGGCTGAGTTCCAGACGAACCGTATGGTCGATGTTGCCGAAATTATCCCAGGTAATGGTCCTGGAGGTATTGGCGGGGATAACTTCGTCGCCGTTGGGAGACAACAGCTTTACCGCAGGATTGCCGACTGCAATCCGATAGGTGGTTGATTTATTGTAATCGGAGGAATCAACCTTCCAGACAGCCAGGCCGTAATAGCCGGCGGTGGCGATATCCAGTTGGAAGGACTCGTCGGCACCTTCGGCCAGGTTATTGGCAAAGGCATCGGCAATATATTCATTTTTGCGGGCCGTAATGGTTGACTGGTCATAGAGGCTCATACCGAGGTCACAGGAGCCGGCGGTCTGATCGAGCAGGATGTAATAGGTGCCTATCGGCAGATAGACCTCGTACATATCCAGGACATTGGTCGTGGACTTGGTGTAGGGTCCGTTCCATTCCGTGCCCGGACGACGGTCCAGTTTGAGACTGGCGCTTTCTTCAATGCGATACTGTGAGGAGGCTGTATTGGCATTGATGACGCCGGCATAATAGGTGCCGGAAGCCGCTTTGTTGTCATTGATAATGACAAAATCAGAGGCACTGCCGCCATAGGTGGAATATTCAAGATAGCCGCCGCCGAATCCACCCTGGCTGCCGGTGTAATCGCCGATATCCCATAATCGCAGGTCATAGTTGGCGGTATCCGCCGCGGGCAGAATACCGACAGCCGACCACCATTTGGATGAGCCGGAATAGCCGAAGACAAAGCTGAAGCCGTCGTTGTTATACCACTTGCTTCCGGTCAGCCGTTCCCAGCCGCCGTCCTTGTCGGGCGGGGCATTACGCAGGACAGGGGCATCATCAGACAGGGCATACGGACTCCAGACGAACTGCCTGGCCCATTCGTTATCCGTTTCATTGGTTTCGTCGACATTGTCATTGACATCCAGCCAGTATGAAACGGTATGTCTTCCGCCGGTGATCGTATCGCCGGCATAAAGCTGATTGAGCCATCTGTAATTATGGGTTGCAGGATGACCGGTCAGACTGGCTGAATCATAAAGATCATCGTCAACATACAGCCGCATCTGGTAGGCGCCCGCGGCCACGGAACCGGCATTACGGATGACCCAGTTGAAATAGGTGTCGTCCGTGTTGCCCGGCAGGGTTGCGGTAATCGGACAATCCGTCCCGCCCGCACCGCCGATATTTCGGGGAACGATTGGATAGCTCCAGCCGGTTTCGGTGGTATAAGTCAGATTCGGCAGGGCTGCGGAACTGACGGTAATATTTCGGGATGCAGAGCCGGTATAGGTTTCAGCATAGCAGGAACTGCTGATGGCAACGGAAATAGCAGAGGTGCCGGACGAGCCGCCGGACTGGACGGTCCAGATCGCCTGGGCGGTTTGCCCGGCCTGGATATCGCCGACATTCTGGGGGTCTGAACCGGAGACCAGGGTGAACCCGGCCGGAAGAGTCAGATTGGCCGAGACGTTCTGAGCCATGACACCGCCGTTATTGGTAATGTTGGCCTTGACAGTAAACTGGGTGTTGAAATAAATCAAAGACGGCATAGTCAGTGTCGTGGCAAAGGACGGCGGAGAAACGCGGTCAAAATTCTCTTCGGTAGCAACAGCAAATGTTTCAGAGGCCGCACCATCAATACTGTTGCTCCAGCAATAGACCTTGATGACGACGCCGCGAGCCGAGCTGGTCGAAATCTGGTGAACATTGTTGCCGCCATGGACAAGGTCGCTGTCAAACTGAGAGCCCGTGCTCTCGTCGTAGCCACGGACATTGATATCAGTGGTGGAATAATAGGTCGTTGGATTCGACGAGCCGTTATAGACGACACGGCGATTCCAGACAACAGTGGCTTTGTCGTTGGGATACATATATCCTTTGTACAATTTGTAATCATCGGCAGCGGGTGTATCATTGCGTGGGACCACAGTGTCAATGTAATAATCCGTCCGATGCACATTCGCATGAGCCAGGTCCATCACACCCCAGCCGTAGCTGTTGTCCCATCGGTCGCCGGCCACAGGGCCATCGTCGCCGTAGTTATCCAGCGTATCATTGTCCGACCAGGTGGCGGCGGTATTGATTAAAATGGCCTTCTGGGCGATGGGGTTGGAGACGCCGGCGTCCTGAAGCAGCAGTACCGCGCCGGCAACATGCGGAGCGGCGGCACTGGTACCGCCATGATTGGCAAACGCGGTGTTGCTTGCAATATCCGTGCTCCAGGTGTTGTGGCCCGGGGCTGTGATGTCGGGTTTACGGCGGCCCGAGTCGGTGGGGCCCCGGCTGCTGGAGGACCGAATCACATCGTCACTGTCCGTGCAGGTATTGTTGATGATCAGATTGGCAACGGACATAACATTGGCAGATTGGGGATAACCCAGTTCGACCAGGCCCGAATTTCCGGCGGATTTGGTGACCATCGTACCCATGGAATAGACGACGGCATCGAGAAAACGTTCATAGTCGCCGAATTCGTCGTCATAGTCATAATAGCTGAAGCTGTGATTGATGGCTTCGGGGGCATCCCCGGAGGAGTGATTGAGAACCCAGTCGATGGATGCCATCGAAGTACTCATATACCCGGAACGGGCATCAAACAGTTTATCCAGACCAAATGCAACGCCTTTGTAGGTTGAATGGGTGCTGGCCACTACACCGGCGGTGCGGGTGCCGTGGCTGTCATAATAGCCGGCGGATTTTTTGTAAATATCGCGTGGATTGTTATCCGGCGGATTGCGGTATTTCAGATAGGTATGTGTTTCACGGACACCGCTGTCGATAATGGCAACATCGTAGGCGCCTCCATCGTAGCCGGCATTCCAGAAGCCGGCGGTGCCCAGCATGCAATTGCTCTGATCAAGATCATAAGAGCATTCGGAATCCGGGGTGAGACTTTCGACGTCGGCAAGCTGGGCGGCGGCTTCCAGATCGGCCCCTGTCATTTCACTGCCGAAACAGCCGGCCAGGGCGCTTTCGGAATTGATTGTGCACTGACGCATTTGGAGCCACTGCCGGACGGCGTCCATGCGCGGAGCCATCTGCTGATGAATTGCCCGAGCACTTTGGGTGCGCATCTGGTCCAACTGCCAGTCAAGCTGCTGGTGCATCGCAATCAATTCGCTGCGAAGCTGCTGGGGATAGGCTTCAAGTTCAGCATCGACAGATTCCTCGGCACCCTGTCTGGTGTGAAGCTGCTGATGCAGGCGGATCTTTTGCCGGATTTGTTCGCTCAGGGTGTCAATGGCACCCTGATAATTCAGACGCACCTGTTCGGCGGCCTGATAAGCAAATCCATTCTGCAGCTTGATCAGGACTTTCTTCTGGGGCTTGCCGATTTCATCGACCAGCAGCCTGGGGTGGATCTTGC
This sequence comes from Sedimentisphaerales bacterium, assembly GCA_016935635.1. Classification (GTDB taxonomy): domain Bacteria; phylum Planctomycetota; class Phycisphaerae; order Sedimentisphaerales; family Anaerohalosphaeraceae; genus Anaeroglomus. The sequence goes on along the minus strand of JAFGQP010000371.1, from coordinate 13,450 downwards.
CGTAGCGCCAGTCGGTTTTGTCTTCGGTGTCGATCACCTGTTCGACAAAGCCGTCTTCGCAGACATGATATCGTTTGCCGGCCAATGTACCCGGATAGCGGTCGTTATCAGCAACGGCGATGAAGGTTCCGCCGGCGATTTCCTGCGGTTCCGGGGCGGCAATCGCTTCTTCCTGTGATGGAGAAGGATTATCGCCATCCGGCTGTGTTTCTGGCCCCGGCTGCTGGGACAAATCGATCCGCTGACCTTCCTGGGCGACCAATACGCTAACACCTGACAGGCAAATCAGCATGGAAGCCAATAAAATAATGGATATGATTCTGTTCATATTCTACCCTCCTGTGAAAATGTAGTTAAAAATAAGGAATGTAAAACAACTTTCTGATCAGACAACCACTGTCCTTCGTAGTTTGTTCGATTTCCTCTTATCATAGGCCGCCTCCGGCTATAGTTTCTCCGCATATCCTTCTGCTGTTCAGCAACATCATATCCGAGATGATCTGCGTGATGACATGTGGAGTCTTGCTTAAATTTATAATAGAAAAAAAGGGCAGAAAACTCAACGCTTTTCTGCCCTGGCAGGTCAAATTAGGTAATTATACGGACGAATAAATCCGTAAAGTAACCTGTCTAATTGGTGTGAAAAAAATCACATTTTGAAAAATATTTAATTTCGTAATGCTTGAATTGGGGCAGGCATTCGTCCTTTACGTGCAATAAATTTAGGGCTGGCGATTTTTGTCACGGGCATGATGGGTGCTGAGCCCAGAAGGCCTCCAAAATGTACAATTTGGCCGGCTCTTTTGCCAGGAACGGGGATAATGCGGACACTGGTAGTCTTATTATTAGCTACTCCTATGGCTAATTCGTCGGCGATGATAGCACTAATGACCTCGGCTGGAGTACTTCCGGGAACGGCAAACATATCCATGCCCACCGAACAGACACTGGTCAGAGCCTCAAGTTTTTCAAGGTTCAGAGCCCCTTCTTTTACGGCACGAATCATGCCGGCGTCTTCGCTGACGGGGATAAATGTGCCGGAAAGCCCTCCGACGTTGCCGGAGGCCATGGAACCGCCTTTCTTGACAGCATCAATTAACAGGGCCAGGGCGGCTGTGCTGCCCGGGCGGCCCATGCGGGAAACGCCCATGGCTTCGATAATTTCGGCGACGGAATCGCCCGCGGCGGGCGTTGCCGCAAGAGAGATATCCACGATGCCAAAGGGCACGCCCATCATCTCGGCGACTTCCCGGCCAATGAGTTCACCGGCACGGGTAATTTTAAATACCGTCCGCTTAATGACTTCGGACAATTCCGTCAGGTCGCAATCGGGATTTTGTTCGATGACGGTCTTGACGACGCCGGGGCCGGAAATGCCGATATTGAGCGAATAATCCGGCTCGCCCACGCCATGATGAGCACCGGCCATGAATGGATTGTCTTCGGGGACGTTGGCAAAAACAGCAACTTTGGCGCAGCCAATGCCGGTTTTGCTGCGCCGGGCAAGGTCTTTGAGGATATGACCGAATTGTTCGATGACGGTCATATTCATGCCGGTCAGGGTACTGGCCAGATTAAAAAAGGCACAGACCCGTTTGGTCTGGGACAAAGCCGCCGGCAGCGACAGAATCAGGTTTTCGTCGGAACTGGTGGCACCTTTGTGGACGAGAGCACCGAAACCGCCGATGAAATCGATATCCGCCTTGGCGGCGGCGCTGTCGAGAGTTTTGGCCAGCCTGACCGCAGCGGCCTGGGTACGCGGCAGCGGCTCCAGCAGAATCGAGGCGGGCGTAACCGCCACACGACGATTGGTAATCGGGATGCCGTATTTGTGCTCGATGCGGTCGGCAATGGTATTCAACTGAATGCCTTTTTCGCTGATGCGATGGTGAATACGTCCGCAGAAATGGTCGAGGTCGCGATCCATGCAGTCTTTTAAATTGATGCCGAGAGTGACGGTACGAATATCAAAATGCTGCTGAAGGGTCATATTGACCGTTTCAAAGATTTCTTCCACTGTTATCGACATTTCCTTTTTCCTTTATACCCGGTGCATCATTTTGAAGATGTTTTCGTGCTGGAAAGTGATGTTTAATTCCATATCTTTGGCGATTTTCTGGAGCTGCTTGTGGATATCGGGCATATCGAGTGTTGCATCGGCGATATCGCAGGCCAGGCTCATCACAAAATAATCGTTCATAATCTTCTGGCTGACATCGACAATATTGATATTCGCTTTGGACATGGCCACGGCGATGCGTGCGATAATCCCGACCTTGTCCTTGCCGGTTACGGTCAGGATACAGATTTGCGATGCTTTTTTTTCTTTGGGTTTAGCCATACAGGGTCTCCCGATACAGACGCTTCAGGGCGTCCTAATATTTATAGGTCAGACGCAGGGTTACTTTCCAGTTGTTTTTTCCGGCGGGCAGCTTTTCGACGGCCAGCCGTTCACATTCCAGTTCCGGCCAGCGAATCAGCAGGGCCGAGATGAATTTACTGAGCTTTTCGATGTCGATGGTTTTAATCGACAGGTCGGCCCCCTTGATGGTCTGCCCGGCTTTCCGGGTGGCGCCGCGAACGCTGAGAGTATAGTCACTGGGAGCAATGGCAAACTGCTTGGTAAACTGGTCGATGACATTGGTATAATCGAACTCGCTGGTCTTGCCCTTTTCCTGCTGATAGGACAGCCGCTGCGGTTCAAGCGCCAGAATCTGACCCAGCAGCTTCTCAGCTTCTTCATAATCCTTTTTGCCCTGATCCCACTGCTGGATGGAATTCGGATAGGCCACCGCCCAGGTGTACAGCAGCCATAATCCCGCCAGCAGCGGCACAGCCACAGTATAGACCATCGGATTTTTCATATAGTCTTTCATTTGGACTGCCCTTCCTTTACTTTGAGGGTCAAGACAAATTCATCCCGATTCTTGGCGGTACTGAATCGCTCGTCAGTCACTTCCAGCATCTTATGCTTTTTGAATGCATCGAACAACTCCCGGGTGCTGGTACGGCTGTTGGTATCGCCGACGATAGTAATCAGCCGATCGCTGATGGTCACGGTTTTGATATTCACATCCACCGTCTTGGGGCTGTCGTTGATCGACTCAAGGACGTAGGTCAGCCGCCCTGTCACGGAGCTTTCATCCATGATGCCCGAGGCCTGCTGCTTGACGGTGTTCAGCGTCCGGCGAAGCTTGGATACGAGGGGTTCGCTGGCCGGCGGTTTAGCACCGTACATCGCGGCAGCATAGGCATTATTCAATTCAAGCTGTAAGTCGGCATGGTTATCCTTCATCCGCCAGGCCTTGACCTGAAAATACAGGCCTATCGCCAGAAACAGAATAGTCAGGGACACGCTGACAACCTGAAGGCTCCGCTGGAGAATCCTGCGGCGGCCCTGGTAGGGCATGAAATCGCGTCGGAAATCGGCACGGCGTGTCCGGCCGGTCAGGGACAGTGCCGAGCCGGCGGCAAAGAGGAAGCCGTTGTGCTGCTCGGGATTGACCTCGTGAGGGATTTCCAGATTGAGCTGTCTGGATAAATCAAGCGTCTCAATGATCAGGCCGGTGGCGGCATTCATCCGGGTTTTATCGATGCCTTCGCAGTGACCGACCAGCACCAGTTTTTTGACGGCTGCGTTCTCGCTGAGACCCGCGATGGTCAGGATGACCTGTCGGGCCAGCGGCTCGGTCTTGTCCGGGTCTTCGGGCAAAAGAAACGTGCGGACTTTGGGGGCGAAGTCGGGATTGATCGGGGTAATCAGATAACAGGTCCTGCCAAAGACCAGCAGATACATGGCACCCGGCTCACGGAAGCTGTCGGCACGTTCCAGGCCCCGGGTCAGGCATACGGCGTCAGGCTCCATCAGGGACGGGTCCAGCCCGCCGGCCTGCACATCCAGCAGAATATCGGTCAAGGTCTGTCGGCCTGCGGTAAAGATGGTCACATCCGAGCCGCCCGGGCCGGAGGCGGTGATTTCAAAAGTAATGGCCAGGGTCGATGCATCCGTGGCAGCGGCTTCCTCGGTATCGAAGCGAATGGTGCTTTCGACCTGTTTGGCGTCGGCGAATTCCGAATGATGATAATACTGGCTGATCAGGTTGCTGCGAACCGCGACAGCGGCCTGATCAAAGGGACCGGCCTGCCGCAGAATCTCGCGGGCCATGGCCGTCAGGACAACCTGTCCCTGTTCCGTACCGCCAACCGGGACGAATACGCATCGCATCCCGGCACCGGAACCTTTTGCGGAAACGGCGGCACAATACGCCCCTTCCGGCATAAGATAGACACCAATGATATCTTGTTGTTCCACGCTGTGTACTCCTGGTTTATACTGATCGTACTTGAAATTTCCCGTTTCGGCGCGGCTAAGTACAGTGACATCAACCACATGCCGCTTCGGCTCGCGGAATAATCATACCCGTTGGGTATATTAGCGGCCGTATAAAATAATCAGCCGTTCCACTTGTTTGCCTTCTTTAATCACTGCCGCGACAGCCGATGTTCTGGCACTGCCGCAGCGGCTGGTAATGCGTATCGAAAAGAAATTGCTCTTGACATCAATATAGGGAGCCGCTCGATCAATCGCATTCAGTTCGCCGAACATCTGATCACGCAGGTCGGCAATGGTTTTAAACGGCTTTTCCCTGCGCAGACGGATAATCTTGTCGGCGATTTCTTCGGGGTTTCCGCCAAAGGTAAAGGCCGCTTCCAGCACCTGGCGCGGGGCAGTGTTGATATTGATTCGCTGGCTGCCCCATAAGGCCAGGTATTTCATAGGGCTTTCGTCATCGAAGGCCTTATCCGGCAGCGGCACCGACAGGGTTTCCAGATCCAGCAGGGAACTGTGAAACAGTTTGGCAAAATCGGCCGCATGACCCACAGCCGGACGGGCCTGCTGCTGCGTCTGCGGCTGCGGCTGTACAGCGGTACGCGTTGCAGTCCGCCGCTGGGTGGTGCGGGAGGTGGTGAACTGACGCGATTGAGCCTGAGTCTGCTGAGTCTGACCCGTCTGCCCTGTCAGCATCACAGCCGTCGGATTCAACTGAAACATCTTGCGTTTGCCCATTTCGTTCAATTCGGTGAACAGGTTTTCCACCGCCTGCTCATCCATCATCATCAGTTCGGAAAAGTTCAGCATGGCCGCGCGAGCCTGCTTGTTGACATTGATATTGTTGGTCACCGCCCAGCTTAACGGCATCTTGGCGTTCTCATCTTCAATGGTAATGGTAATCCGGCTGTCGCCGATGTCCAGTTCGATGGGCTCAATCAAATTGGGCCAGGGGGGGCCATACGGACCGGGTACAACAATCTGTTCAGGATCGACGTAAGTAACATCCTGGGCTGATTCCTCCGTATTCGGATTGTTGGGATCGGATTGCTCGTCTTTGCCCATCATCTTGGCAATCAGTTTGGCAAATAATGTGGCGGAATCTTCAGAGACGTCTTCGGATTCCTCGGCGGGCTTGCTGTACTTTTCAATCTGTTCCGGCTCAGCCGTTTCGGCCCAGGCACTGATGTAGTTCAGATACTGCTCGCGGGTCAGCCAGAATAAGTCGGAAAAATCCGGGGCATCCTTGCGATCGACGAGCGAGATGGTTTTTTCGGGCATAACCGCCAGGATGTATTTCGTCGCTGAATCGAGGCCGTAGCGGGCTTTCTGATAGTCCATGACGTAGTGCTGGCGCTGGCGGACCTGGGCCACACGCACTGCCAGAATTGTCGTGGTCACCGACAGGACCACCAGCACCACCAGCGTAATTGCCAGTGCGATGCCGGGACGATACCGACTAGTCGAATTTCGGATGGATAAGCTGCGTCTCATCGGCCGGTCCTCGAAGCAGGTGTGGTTGACAAATCTGCCGCCTGCGTCTTCGTGTCAGGTGCATTGGGGTCGGCTTTTTCCGACACGCTGTTGGGGTCGGCATTATCGAAAGTCTGGGCGACAAATTTGTAGCCAATCTGGCGGGTTCGATCCACCGCAGCCGTACGCCAGACGATGGTTTCTTCCGGCAGATAATACGAGCCATCCTGAAGCTGGACCAGCGGAGCAAATGAAATGCCCAGCACAATTCCGTTGGGCATTTTCTGATTCATCCAGTTCGGGGCGGGTTCTTCGGCTCCGGACAGGGCGCCGATAAAGAAATGCGTCAGGCCGGGACAGACCGGCACAAAGACTTCCAGTTTCTGGCGATCTTCGTCGGTTTGGACGCCGCTGACGAGTTTGTCTTCGAGATTCAGGCCGCCGTGAAAGCGGTACAGGGTCAACCGGTCTTCTTCAGGGATATAGGAGGTCTGCCAGACGACACGTTCATAGACGCCAGGCGCCGGCGGCGTGCCGTTGCCGTAATAGCGGTTTTCAATGACCAACTGGGCGGAATTGTAGCCGTTTTCGAGCTTATTGCGGATGGTGATGACCGCGTCAAAGCCGGGCGAGGCCAGACGGTCGATATCCTCGGCGATTTTCTGGAGGATTTCTTCAGGCAGACCGTATCTGTCCAGCCGGGCATTGACGGCGGCGGCACTGGTCCGCACCCGGCCGTAAATCATCATGGTCGAGGCCAGAATCATCGCCGACAGAGTCAGCACCACCAGGATTTCCACGAGGGAAAAACCGGCTTGCCGGGGACTATTTAATTGTTTTAGTCGAAAACTCATCCATATAAAAAGTCTATTGCCTGCTGTCTTGTCCAACCGAATAATCTCATCAGTTTTTCGATCAATTCCTCATCAAGCACATTATCATTATTCTCTTCAGGTTCCGAATCAGTTTTTGAATCAGGATCATCCGGAGTGTCCTCCGGTGTTTTGTCATCTCCAGGCGTTTTATCTGGATCTATCTCCTCGGGCGATACGACATCTTTGTATTGTTCATAAAAATGTATATACTCATCGTAATCAACGCCCATACGATATAGAAAATCGCTTTCTTCCTGGCTCAATTCTTCCAAAAACTCATAATACCCCTCATCGAAGCTGTTTTCGGCGATATAGTCCAGCCGGCGGCGTTCGAGACGCTCGATGAATTCGTCATAGGCCGCCACATCGAGGTCATTTTGCTCCAGATAGGCCCGGGTCAGGGCCCGCTGTTTGGCAAGCTGCCGGCCTTCGTCAGACTCGGAATACTGCTCCATGAACTCTTGCTGACGCTTCTGCTGTTCGAGGATTTGACGGATCTGCTGGGCGGTCAGGCCGGTCAGCCAGCAGGTCAGTTCGATGGTCTTGCGTTCGCCCGAGTTATCGGTGTAGCTGGCGGAACTGAGGCCGCGAATCCACATGCGGTTGCTGATCGGCTCATAGAACGGCTCAACAACGATTTCCCAGTCCATATCCGGATTGGTTTCCACGACCCCGTATTCGGTCATATCGGAGACCGTCGTCGCCGACAGCAGTTTTTCCAGATTCTGGCGGGCGATGGAAAACGCCTGGGTCTCGGACTGCAAATCAACCATGCCCGAGGTAATCCGGCTCATAACCACCAGCGCCGAACTGATGAGCATCGACAAAATGACCAGCGCCGCGGCCACCTCGACAAGAGTAAAGCCCGGCTTTTTCGATTGGCCTTGATGTCTGTTCAGGATCATCATCCGACACACTATCATATTTCAGCTTGAAAGTTCCTGTTTCATCGCGGCCCGACAGCAGCCTGGAACGCAAACGACAGGATTTATTTCAACGTAGCCGAAGCATCCTGCTTCGGTTTTTCTGTCTCCTCTGAAGCTGGAAGCTTCAGCTACGTTCGTAACTCAATCACTCAGAACGGCATCTGTGCCGGCTCCAGCGGCAGAAACATCGCCACATCGCCTTCGACCAGCTCGACCGGCTTGCCGGCGCGATAAATCAAAATCGACCAGGGATTGCCGTCTTCATCCCGCAAAACCACTTTGCCGCCATGCTGCCAGCCGCCATGGCCGGCATAGAAACGGGCCTCAGTAACCATCTGGCCGTCTTTGGGAAAGCGGGTGTCGTCCTGATCATCGTAATAGACATAGTCCAGATAAAACCGGTCGTTAAAAGTCCCGGTCTTGATAATCGCTTCTTCTTCAGGAATGCCCTCGAAATCCAGACGGTTAAACTGCCGCAGAACCCATACGCCGTCGGAAAAACTCAGCACGACCGCATAGCGGCGGTCGCTCTGCTGGGCGGCGCTATAAGCCGACTGAAAAGCCTGCACCAGCGTACTGGCCCGCTTGCGAAAATAGCTCTTGTCCGACAACGCCGAGAAACTGATTACTGCAATTGAAGTAATCATTGCAATAATCACCAGCACCAGAAGCAATTCAACGAGAACCAGCCCCGATTGCAAATGCCAAAGTGCTTTTCGACGATCGTTACTCTGTATCCGTACTGTACAAGTCGGCATCAAAACCTTCGCCGCCTTCCTTGCCATCGGCGCCATAGCTGATAATCACAAAAGGCTTGCCGCTTTCCGGATTGAGTTGATAAATAAACTCATGCTTCCATGAATCTCTTGGAATAGTAATGCCTTTCAGATAGCCGCCTGTCATCCACCCTTCCACATCGGTCGGCTGTTCCACCAAAGCAGTCAAGCCTTCTTCTTCAGTTGGTAATCGGCTGGTGTGCATTTTAAACAGCTCAACCGCATCATGCAGAGAACTCAGTGTTGCCTTGGTTGTGGTCACTCGCGCGGTATCAGTCTGGCCAAGAAAGTTCTTGGCCGCAATCGCCGCCAGAAGCCCGATGATGACAATGACCGCCATCACTTCCACCAGCGTAAAACCGCCAGACATCCGATTCCATTTTTTACTTTTCATAGTCACCTCATTTCTGTATTGATGATTTTGGATTGCAGATTGACGAGTGCAAATCAAAATTCGTCCATCGACAATCCTCAATTAAAAGTGTCCTGCCGAGAATTTAATCAGCGGCATCATGGTCGCATAGGCTATCACGCCGATAACCAGCGCCATCACCACAATAATCACCGGCTCAATGGCCGCACTGAGGCGTTCAATCACCAGGTCGCTGGAGGCGTCCAGATTCTCACTGATGATCTTGAGCATCTGTTCCAGTTCGCCGCTTTTTTCGCCAACGGCCACCATGTGGGCCACGGACGGATCAATCACGCCGCTGTCGCGCAGGGGCGTGGCAATATCGGCCCCGGCCAGAATCCGGTCACGGGCCTGCTTGACGGCATCGTTCATAATCTGATTGCCGGTCACCTGGGCAACGACCCGCAGGCTCTCGGCCATCGACAGGCCCGCCCCCAGCAATGTCGCCAATGTCGATGCAAAACGGGATACAATCCGCTGTTTGACCAGCGGTCCAAACCCCGGCAGGCTCAGAAGGATTTTATCCCGCCAATACGAGCCTTTGGCAGTACTCATGATCTTCTTGTATCCCCAGCCGAGACCAAACAAACCCGCCATAATCGGAAGAACCCACCAGCTGGTCAATACATTCGACGTAGATACAAGGGCCTTGGTAATCCACGGCAATTCCTGTCCGGTTTTGGTAATCTGCTCAGCAATAATCGGAATCACTTTAATGGTGATAATCAGCACCGCCCCAATTGAACCGACAATCAGCAGAGCCGGATAAATCATCGCAGTGGTCATCTTGGCTTCAAGCCGCTGGCGTTTGTCCATGAACGCGGCAGTGGTGGCCAGACTTTTATCGAGGGTGCCGGTCACTTCGCCAACTCGCATCATACTGACATAAATCACATCGAAATACTGGCCATACTCGGTCAGCGTTTCGGCAAAGGATTCGCCGGTGACAACGCGATCACGAATGTCGGTCACGGCCACACGCAATCCATTGTCGGTAATCTGGGTAATCAGTACCGTCAATGCGTCGGTCAGCTTGATCCCCGCCGACAGCATGGTGGACAGTTCCTTGGTAAAGGCCGTCACCGCCCCGCGGGCGCTTTTGCCAAACAGCGAAAACCGCCGCCTCGCTTCGCTGGCCGCGACTTCCCGGACATCGGTCGGGTGCAGCCCCTTGGCGCGGAGGTGCTTGCGGGCCGCAAAGGCGCTTTCAGCGGTAATGATGCCCTTGTCGGTCTTTTTGGCGGAATTAATGGCAATGTAACTGAATCTAGGCATAAAAGAATTTTAAATTTTCTATTTTCTATTTTCCATTTTTTCTTCGCGTCGTCTTCTGCGATGCAATAAAAATAGCCGTCAGTTCTTTTGCTTCCTGCAGAAGCGGCTGACAGCGCTTCTGGGATATGAGTTCCTCATCTGCAATAAACTCGATCCAGAACATTGATTCATCAATCTCTTCCACAACAATTCCGAGCTTCTGCAGAAAAGCTCTTATCGACTGGGCGGAACAAGCCGACCGATAATTTGCCGCAACGGAAGTTGCAGAGCGAAACAACTGGCTTCGCAAATGTTTTCCCATCCAATTTTCGGGCAGTGCCTGACATAACTTCAGGCATCGTCTGGCAAATTCTTTTGTTCGATCTTGTAGTTCTGCCTTGTCCATTTTAGCGAGGCCATTCTCATCAATTGAAAATTGAAAATGGAAAATTTACAATTTAAAATCCCTATCCCGCGTCCGCCTGGGTCACGCGCAGCACTTCGGCAATCGTGGTCGTACCGGACAGCACTTTTCGGGCGCCATCCATGCGCAGGGTCTGCATCCCCTGCTCGAGCGCTTTTTTCTTGATGGCCCCGGCACTCTGACGCTGGTAAATCATCTCGCGAATTTCCTCGGTAATCGTCATCAGTTCATAGATGCCGGTTCGCCCGCGATAGCCGGTCTCGAAACATTTGGCACAGCCGGCCCCCATATAAAAATGCGTCCCTCCGGCTTCATCGGCAATGCCCAGTTCACGCAGTTCGTGCAGCGGGGGTTCATAGGCCTGCTTGCAATCCGGGCAAATTCGCCGGACCAGACGCTGGGCCAGTGTACAAATCAGCGACGAACTGACCAGGTAAGGTTCGACGCCGAAATCCAGCAGACGGCTGACCGCGCCGGCGGCATCGTTGGTGTGCAGGGTCGAAAACACCAGGTGTCCCGTCAAAGATGATTGAATCGCCATCGCCGCCGTTTCGCGGTCGCGGACTTCGCCGACCATGATGACATCCGGATCCTGACGCAGGATATGCCGCAGCGAGTTGACGAAGGTCATGCCTTTCTTGCTGGATACCTGCATCTGGCTGATGCCTTCAAGCTGGTATTCGATGGGGTCTTCGACGGTCATGATATTCTTGACCTTGGAATCGATCCGGTTCAGACAGGCATACAGCGTCGTACTTTTGCCGCTGCCGGTCGGGCCGGTTACAAAAATCACACCATGCGAACGGTTGATCATCCGGTCGAAGACTTCACGGTCTTCTTCCCAGAAGCCCAGTTCCTCCAGCGACAAAACGCCGGTGCTTTTATCCAGAATACGCAGCACCGCCCGTTCGCCATAACTGGTCGGCACAGTACTGACACGCAGGTCGATTTCGCGCTGACCGACGCGCACGCTGCAGCGGCCGTCCTGCGGCATGCGCCGTTCGGCAATATCCATCCCGGCCATGACCTTGATACGCGAGATAATCAGCGACAGGATATTGCGGTTCAGCAACAGCGTATCATATAAAATGCCATCGACGCGATACCGCACCTGAATTTTGGTTTCGTAGGGGTGAATGTGAATATCGCTGGCCCGCATCTGCAGGGCGCGAAACAGGACGTCATTGACCAGACGAATCACCGGCGGGCGGTTGACCACGTCCAGCAGGTCGTCGCTGCTCTGGGCCTCATCGACCAGCTGGTCGAGATTCTGCTGGTCCAGTTCTTCGGCGACTTCTTCAATCACCGTATTTTTCTGCTCATAGGCGATATCGATGGCCGCGGTAATCGCCGCCCGCGTTGCCAGCGCCGTCCGCACCGGCCGGGCCAGCATCTTGGACACGTTGTCCACAATCGCCACCGCCAGCGGTGACGACACGACCACCGTCGTGGAGCCGTTATCCTCGGGCCGTTCCAGGCCGATCAGGTAATGATGCTGGGCGTAGGTGGCCGGCACTGCCTCGACAAAAGACTTGGGGACGTCGCCGCCGTGAATCTCGTCGATGTAGTCCATCTTCAGCGCCGCGGCAAACAGCTTCAGGACGGTATCCTCGGTAAAGTTGGGCGCCATCAGCAGAAGCTGATCGATCCGCCGCTTGTCTTCGGCATGCTCGTCGAAATAACGCTTCAGCGCCCCGGCATCGAGGATGCCGGTCTGTTGGGCGGTTTGTATCAGCAGTTCTTTCATTGGTTCTCGGTTGATCGATATCGGGTCGTCGGAGACTGCGGTTATTGAATCTCCACCGTCACCGTGTTGCTCGGCGAACTTGCCTGTTTTTGCCTTAACTCTTCGATGTATTCATCGTCTTCCAGGATTTTCTCAGGATGAATTGGATTAGGCTTGAAACCAGGTAAAGCCTCTAATCCCTGGAACCGAGCTTCTTCTTCTTCAAATGATTTACGTTTCTTTTGAGAGATTCTTTCAATGTCGGACTGACCCGTCAGTTCATCGCCAGGCTTAATGATATTAGCTTTGACAAATACATATAATCTAACCTGTGTATCCGTCTGGTCAATGCCGCGGAACAGTAATCCCACCAGCGGAATATCGCCAAGAATCGGCACTTTGGAGTGGGTTTTACCCTGATTAACCTGTTCAATTCCACCCAGAATAATCGTTGCTCCATCAGGAATAACCGACCAGGTATCGATATTACTTGTTGTCTGATCGTAAGGCTTGGGAATAGTTTCATCACGAACTTTAACTGTATTTCCACTGGAATAATCAAAATCTGTTCGATTCAGCACAATTTCAAGCCCCAGGACCTTTTCCGAAGAAATGTGTGGGGTAATGGTTAAAGTAATATCCGATTTGTAATCCTTAAAACTGACATCGGTTGTAGTATATGGATTGGATGAGTTGTCAGTACTTGGAATAATTTGACTTTTTTCTTCAGCTACATAAATAGTTCTTTCGGTTTTAATAACACCTTCTTCATTATCCTTAACCAGCAGGGAGGGTTTGGCTAATACGCGACCATATTTGTTTTCATCTACGAGTTTCAGCAATGCCTGAATATGATCGTCGGAGTAAAATGCTGTACCCAAGCCTGCAGTTACCGTGGCCTCGCCTACTTCTACAGCCGGAAATGGATCTTCAAGTGCCGTCAGATTAGTCATACTCCCACCAGCAGGAAATCCACCTTTTTTAGCAACCAGACTTAAGTCAAATGTAAACTGGTCATTCTTGGTGATTTCCACCAGCGTGCAATCCAGCAGGACCTGCGGACGATAGGCATCCAGTTCTTTAATTAACTCCGAAATCCAGAGCTGGTTTTTCTTATTGGCATAGACAATCAGTGAATTCGACGGTTTATCCGCAATAACCCGAATACGTTCTCCCTGCAGATTGGGCAGTGCCGGCGAAGGACTCGATGTCTGTGCAGTCTGGATCTTGGCATCGGGAGAACTCGCCGCCGTC